>CAZTDM010000037.1:0-7401 GCA_964611795.1 Candidatus Woesearchaeota archaeon | reverse complement strand
AATGATTGGATTCTTAGTATCTCTTCTTTCCTTCCTTTGTTTTCCCTTTGCAAACTCTTTTGTATATCGATCAACCTCACCATACAAAGGCTGTATAAAATCAAGAGCTTGGTTTCCATCTAGCATAGGAGTTTTAAATTTATCACTAATCTCGAAAATACCTAGCTTCTTTTCTAATCCATCATTAATAATTACTCTTTCGCCTAAGATTTCGTAAACTTTATGCATATTAAAATTCCCTCGTTTAATGTGTTTATAAGCTTAATCCCTTGAATAGAAAACTTTATAAATGGGTTGAAAGTCAGTTCTTCTATCTAAATAAGCTTTAAAGGGGGATTATACTAAAATGGCTAAGGAAAAACCACACATAAATCTAGTGTTCATAGGACACGTAGATCATGGAAAATCTACTACAGTAGGAAGACTATTGTTTGATGCTGGAGTTATCAGTGAGCAGGCTTTAAGAAAGCTAAAGGAAGAGGCTCAAAATCTAGGTAAAGCTGGATTTGAATTTGCATTCGTTATGGATAATTTAAAAGAAGAGAGAGAAAGAGGAGTTACTATTGACCTAAGCTACAAGCAGTTCAATACCCCAAAGTATTACTATACAATAATAGATGCTCCCGGACACAGAGACTTCATTAAGAATATGATTACAGGAAGCAGCCAGGCAGATGCTGCTATACTGGTAGTTGCTGCTTCTGAAGGAGTCATGGAGCAGACTAAGGAACATTTATGGCTAGCCAAGACATTTGGAATACAGCAAATAGCTGTGGCAGTAAACAAGATGGATGCTGTAAAGTTCAGCCAAGCTAAGTTTGATGAGGTAAAGAAGAACATGGTAGACATGTTGAAGGCTGCAGGATACAAGCCTGATAACGTGCAGTTCATACCTATAGCTGCCTTACACGGAGATAATGTTGTTAAGAAATCAGCAAACATGGACTGGTATAAAGGCCCTACTATAATGGAGCAATTGGATAATTTCAAGGTTCCGGAGAAGCCAACAAACCTGCCATTAAGACTGCCAATACAGGATGTCTATAACATCACAGGTATTGGGGTAGTTCCGGTAGGAAGAGTAGAGACTGGAATAATGAAGGTTAATGACAAGGTAATAGTCACTCCAGCAAGAGAAGGCAAGGGAATTGTTGGAGAAGTCAAGACTATAGAGATGCATCATGAACAGCTACAACAGGCAGAGCCTGGAGATAATGTTGGATTTAACGTAAGAGGCATTGCAAAGAAAGATATTGCAAGAGGAGATGTCCTCGGACATACAGACAGCCCGCCAACAGTTGTAAGCGAGTTTACAGCACAGATAGTTGTACTGAATCATCCAACTGTAATAACAGCAGGATACACACCAGTATTCCACGTGCATACAGCTCAAGTAGCATGCCAGATTATAAGCATCGAGAAGAAACTTGATCCAGCAACAGGAGCTACAAAAGAAGAGCATCCTGACTTTATCAAGAGAGGAGATGCTGCTATAGTCAAGGTAAAACCAACAAAGCCATTGGTAATCGAGAAGTTCAAGGAAATCCCGCACCTAGCAAGATTTGCAATAAGAGATGCGGGAATAACAGTGGCAGCTGGTATGTGCATTGATCTTGTTAAGAAGGTATAAGACAACCCTTTAGAAAAGCGTTGACGGAAAACCTCGGAAAGAAACTTTCTATTTCTCTTATTTTGGCTTTATAGACTGTATTAAGTGATTTTAAAGCATAGAAAAGTTTAAATAGAAGTACATACTGTAATATGTATATTTAATAATATAAGAGATAACAAAATGACATTAATAGACAAAATAAAAAGGATGGGAAAGAATAAAGGATATTTGGCATCATTAGGCGTAGTTGCCGGTGCTAAATTAGCTGATTCTCTATCTACAAAAATAGGTGTTGACAAATTTGGAACCTGGATTGAGGCTAATCCTGTTACAAGATACTTTATGGATAATTTAGGGACTGATATGGGACTGCTTGCCAAGAACTTGCCATCTGTAGCGCTAGCTGCTGGAGCAGCTTATTTACTGAATAAAGCAAACGAAGGCAAAGGAGCATTCAGGGAGAATATGGGAAATATCTATATGACAGGGCTTGCAACTATACCCCTATATGATGCTATTAACAATTGTTATAAATTATATGAATTAGGTATATTCTAGAGTATATAATACACAATTTTTATTTATACCATAAATTAGCTATATAAGCATAGATTAAGTTAAGAAAGTGTAAAATGTGCTGATTTTTTCTATTATATTCTGTAGAATATAGGTATAGCAGCTATAAAGGCATTTTAAGGCATAGAAAGTTTTATATATATGTATATACTGTAATATATATAATAAATCATACAAATAAAGGACAAAATGGAAAACAATAATAAAAGAAAATTTCCCGCATATATGATTCCGTTGTTAGCAATGCCTCTGATTGCATCAGTAGGACTTTTAATAAACACAAAATCTTCTGGAAGATATCCGCATCAAACAGGCATGATAAGAACTGAGGCAGAGCAACGTGATTTAAGACTAGAATGTCTAGAAGATAGAATTGATGACCTTGGAATGAATTATAAATCATTAATGGAAGTTGCAGGTCTGGAAAGAACTTTGCCAGTAGAATATGATAACTGGAAAGTTTCTGTAGATGTAAACGATAATTGGTTTAATCGTGGACACCAAACAGCACTTGATTTTAGTGAAGATGGTTTAGGAAGAACTGTCCAAGTAGATTTATCAGAGCAAGATTCATATGATATAATAGAAAAATATAGAAAGTTATCTCACGATAAGTAAAGCTATTAGCTCTAGTATATAACTCTCAAATTTTCTTTATACCATAAATCAGCAATATAAGCATTGACTCTGTCAAGAAAGTTTAACAACCCTTTAGAAAAGCGTTGACGGAAAACTTTCTATTTTTCTTATTACTTTTTAAAATACTTTCATAATCTCTGATTTAATCTTGTTGAAAGTTGCATCCTTTAAAAATCCTATCTTCATTATTACAATGCTTTTCTCTACAGTAAATAACTTATCTGCACGGACTCTGCTTTGCCTTATCAGCTTTCCAGAGCTGAGATCTTCCTGATTGATTATTACCGAGTAAGGTTCGTCCTTTATTATGGATGTTAATGGAACAGCTATAAAGTCATCAGATTTATTGTTAAATGCATTGTTTGAAACTACTAAAGCAGGCCTTACCTTCTTTCCTTCCAGATTTGAGAAGGGATAAGGCAATAGTATAATCTCTTTTTGTTGCAAGTTCATTTTAGATATTCATTCCATATCTCGTCTTCTTTGTTGTCCCAAACTTTTTTAAGAGACTTTTCACTTATCTTTATTATATCTTTAAAATCATCTTTCAACATTTGCTCTGCTTTCTCTGTCTTTTCAAGTAATATACCTCTATCTATCTCAAGCAATATCAAATCATCACCCTTGTTTATCCCAAGCCTTTCCCTTACTGATTGAGGGATTGCTATTTGGCCTTTCTCAGATACCTTAACTGTTTTTATCATAGCTATAGTAAGAATTTTCTTACTTATAAAGATTTTGGTGGTGCCTTTTCTATTTATAAAAAATAAGTTTTTATTCTTATTTATAGCTTATATTGGCTAAAGATAGAAACATTTATAAATGCCAAGCTTTATTATTATGATATGAGAAGTGATAAAACAATATTCTTGCAGATTTTTGGAGACAGCCCTGTACTGAGAGTGCTGGATTTTCTTATAGTCAATGATGATTTTGATTATAGTATGACTGACATAGCAGAGCTTTCTGGAGTAGGCTATGCTACATTAAAGCTATTCTGGCCACAGCTAGAGAAAAATGCCATAATAATAAAAACTAGAGAGGTAGGCAAGGCCAAGCTGTACAAGCTTAACGACAAGAACATTATAGTGAAGAAGTTCAAGGAATTTTATTGGGAGACTGTAAGGCAGAAAGTTAATGCTAATATCAAAGAAAGCGTTGTTGCTTAGTTATTTATAAACTATTAGCCTTATAGACTGATTATAATAGGTTTATAGGCTTAGAAAGTTTTATATATAAGTATATACTAGAATATATACATTAAATGATATAATAGTGAGGTAAAGAAAAATGAGTAAAACACTAGGAAATATAATTTTAGGAAGCATATTTGCCGGTCTTGCTGCAGTGTCTTATCAGATTGGTAAAGAAAAAGGTGAAAGAATTGGCACAGAGCAAAGAACTGCTGAAATAATAGAATATCTTGAATTAGATAAATACGATGCATTACAATCTGCTAAATATGCAGGAACTTCAAAAAAACAAGATGAAATTTTAAAGCAAGCAAAAGAATTTTCAAACTGCATGGATCACATTAAAAGATATTGATTAAATAATATAAGAGGTAACAAAATGAACGTAAAGAAAATAGCCAAAGGTACAGCAGGCTTAGTAGGACTTGTATCTCTCGGTGCATTAGGATTAGGAATTTCACTGATGGGATTTAACCATAGAGAAGCAAAACTTAACTGCAATATCAAACTATTAAGCCAAGTCGGATTGAAAGATTATTTTGGTTTGGAAAAAGTTTCAAATATTCATGCAGAAACTTTCAAATATAAACAACCATCGCCTGAATGCGAAAGTCATCTTTTTACAGAAGATCGTTATAATTTTGGAGATCTATCTACTTGTGATTATGATCTTGATGGAAGAATAGACAGAGCATTTTGTACAGGATCATCTGATGGTGCATCTTATAGATTCGTATGGGATAGAGAATAAAGACTCTATTTTTAATAAATAATTATCCTTTAGAAACAGATTTCTTAACCATTATCTCTCTTTTCCTTAATTCTGCTATTATAAAATTTCTAGCTTCTTTTTCCAGGCATTCTGGAGGGTAAACCCCATAATTCCTGATCTTTTCAATAGACAATACAAACAGCTTTGCCATTAATGCTGTCGGATAGGAGATAAAGTTAGCATCTATCCTTATCCCATTGATGATTTTCTGCTGAGGGAAAACAACAGAGTACTTGACTGTTCTTTTACCTCTCTTCTTTCCAAGCACTTCTATTGAAAATCCAAATTGCGCATCCTCGAAGTCTTTACTCTTGAAAACATCGCTCCCATTACTGGGAAGAACCCTGGACAAGAACTCAATTGGGGTAATCTTTGCTTTCCCAAACCTTATCTTGCTCTGTTGCACCAATCCTGACTTGAACAAGAATTTTGCTATGTCTATCTGGTTGTCATAGCTTTTAATATCAACATTCTTTACCTTGATGAATAGGGGGATAGTTCCTATCTCTTCCTGCGAGATAAGATATACTTTTTTCTTCCCTATAGGAGCTGGAAAGATATAATCTTCATCTTCCGAGAAGTTCTCAAGAATCCTGAATTTCTTGTTCCTGTAAACTAATGGTTTCCAGTTAATCTCATCTAACAGCCATTCTTTTGACCAGGCAAATGCAAGCTCATTACTTCCAGTAAACTCAAACAAACGGATTTTAATTGTGTTTACCTTGTCTAAAAGATCAGCACATTCTCTCACTATAAGATTGGTTAATCCAGGCGAGACTCCAGCGTTTATCAAACCTATAAGTCTATTCTCTTTGAACTTTTCATTATAATCCAGCTGTTCCACCTTATATGGACTCTTTGATTTAGGATTGCTATCCATCCCCCAGTAAGAAGCAAGGTCTATGTAGTTTATCCTCTCTTTTAAGCAGGATTCTATCAATGGTATGTTGAACTTAGGCAATGATGTGTTGACGATTACATCTGGCTTGAATTCTCTGAATATCCTTATAATATTCTTGGCATTTGAAAGGTTTAATTTCCTGAAGAACATCTTTTTATGATGCTTATTTTTAAGCTTTATATCTGCACAAACAATCTGGCTTATAGACTTCTCTCTATAAAGCAATTTAGACAAAACCATGCCAACAGAACCATAGCCTATTATTATAACCTTCACAATATAGAGAAAAGTTAAGTCATTATTAAAGGTTTCGACATGACTTAAAACTTATTAACAAAAAGCTTATAAAGCAAGGTTTTAACAAAACCTTGAGCAAAATAAACTTTTAGGAAAAGGTTAGCGAAAACAAAATGCCAAGAGCAAGAATAAACCTAGCAAGCACTGAAATAGATAAGATTAACCAGATACTTGCCAGTATAAAAGATATCTCAGATAAGACCAAGGTAAAAGTCCATGGCCCTATACCACTGCCAACCAAAAGATTAAGGCACACTGTAAGAAAGAGCCCTTGCGGGGACGGAAAGGCAAGCTTTGACAACTTTGAGATGAGGGTGCATAAAAGACTGATTGACCTTGGTGTGGATGAAAAAGCATTAAGGTTGATAATGAGAGTCCCTATTCCTGAGGGAGTTAATATAGAGATTGAGTTACTTGAATAAATGAGTTTCTTCTATAAACACTTTGGCATACCAAGAAAGATAGAGGATTTTTTAGATTTAAGTTTTAAAGGAAAACCTGTTGATATATATGTTAAATATGTTAAGAACTCTTTTATTATAATCCCCCCACAACATATTGTTGAATATGGATTGCAACACATTGGATATTCTTTAACTTTGCAGAAGTATACAAGAAAGATTAAACTTGGTAAACCTCTAAAAGATGAAGCCCTTCTTGATCTTGGAAGAGCATATTGTGATTTCATGCAAGGTGCTATACTAATCTGTGAAGAATTTTCTGGAGCAAGAGTAATGCCTACAATAAATGGTGATTCTCTGGAAAGAGCGAGGCAGAAACTGAATGTTTTAGAGCTTAAAATAATGGCTCTTGAAGATTCGTGATACAATAGTTTTATAAACTTTTAAAAAAAGTTTTAATCAAAATGCCGAGATCGCCTAACCTGGTATGGCACCAGATAAGCTTTTGGGAAAAGCTTAAGCAAAACCCAAGGCTTTGGTGAACCTGGAATAAGCTTTTAAAAAGCCTAAGCAAAATGTGAAATACTAGGTAGCTGGATCCGAAAGGATATCTGGGTTCAAATCCCAGTCTCGGCGCTAAACTTTTTAGTAAAAAGTTTAATCAAAGAAAGAAAAGCGCTAACTGAAAAAGAAAAATTTAATATACTAAACAAGAAATTATATAATCATGAAAACTCCCTCATACGTTGGAGAGACAGCAGCTGTAATTGCTGTAATTGACTTCATATACTGGGCAGCTGCTAGCACACCAAGCTGGGCTGTGTGGATATGGGTTGTTTTTGGAGCTATATTCATTATAGACTGGATGCTTGGCGGCGTGGCTGACAAGGGAATATTCAAGAGCTATATGAAGAAAAGATAGTCACATGCTTACTGGAAGCACGCTGACATCTAGAAGCTCAAATACCTTCTCTATAGGGTCGATAATTCTGACTTGTTCACTGCCAGAA
>CAZTDM010000036.1:0-7443 GCA_964611795.1 Candidatus Woesearchaeota archaeon | reverse complement strand
ATTGAGGAGCAGGAAGATGAGATTGAGGATATTGAGAAAGAGATTGAGATTAAGATAAAAGGTAGCTTGACAGCTGAGCAGCAAGCAGCTATAGATGCTTTGATTGCTAGCTTTAAAGATTCTACTAATGATGTTAAGATTAAGATACGAATAAAGAAAGATGAGATTAAGGTAAAGATTAAGGTAAGAACTGGAAAAACTGATGATGAGATAGAGGATGAGTTTGAGGAACATCAGAATAAGACTATAAACAGAGAGAAAGCAGAGGAACAGATACAAGATGCTGAAGAAGAATTAAGAGATGCTGAAGAAGATGCCAGAGAAGAGCTGGGTGAGAATACAGGCAACTGGTCAGCAGAAATAAACAGCTTGTTTAGAGAGGCTGAAGTTAAACTAACAAATGCTAGGGCTGCATTCAATGAAGGGAATTACAAGGAGGCTTATCATCAGGCGAAAGCTGCCGAGCATCTTGCTGAGAATATAGATAGAATTCTGGATAGATTAGATGAAGATGAAGATGAAGATGAAGATGAGGATAGAAGTGGAAGAAGAGATGGAAATAGGACAATGGATGATAATGATGGGGATGAGGATGAGGATGATGATGATTTAGACGACGAAGAAGATGACGATACATCCACAACAATTGTTTCTAATAATAGCGGTAGTAATAGTGGCAGTGGATAAGATTTATTAACTAACTTGATTTAATTATTCTATGAAAATTGCCCCATACATTCTTATAACATTAATACCACTATTTCTGATATTAACTGGATTTAGGTTTGTTGTTTTTGACAAAGAGTTTTACAGCAATGAATTTGCCAAATATGGGGTTTATGATAGATTTGGAAAAGATACAGTTGATAGAAATTCAAACGAGCTAATCGGATATCTAGCTGGTAAGAATGAGCTGAATACAGATTTCTTCAATGATAAGGAGAAGATACATTTATTAGATGTTAAAGGCTTAATAAAACAAGCATTGTTTACATTCAACATAATAGGAATTATAATCTTATTGCTTATATCTTATTTGATGGTAAATAAGAGATTTGATGAACTTGGTAATGTTGCATTCTCCTCTGGAGTAACGACATTGATATTGCTGATTTTATTCCTTGGAGCTGTTGCTTACGACTTTGACAAGCTGTTTTTAGGATTCCATTTGATAAGCTTCAATAATGATTTATGGATGCTTAATCCAGTGACTGACAACCTTATAGTGATGTTTCCAGAAGGCTTCTTTTATGATATAAGCATGAGGATGGCTGTTATAACTGGGATATTTTCTTCTGTACTTATGATTGTTGGATTAATTGCAAGGCATTATCCTGTGAAAACAATTAAATATTAGATTATAATTACGATATGCATGCCTAAGAAGAAAGCTATTGAAAAGAAAAAGGAAGAGAAGAAGACAGAAGAAAAAGATCCTTATGATGAAGCCCTAGAGATATTGCAGAAATATGAAGAAGGAAACCCTCCAATAGCTGGGGAGCCTGAGGATTAGATGCTGCAGCAGATGTATGATGAGAAGAAGGGAGAGATAAAAAGCAGATTGGCTGATTTTTCTAAGATAAATAATAAAGAAGACATATTCTATGAACTATGCTTTTGCTTACTAACTTCCGGAAGCAATGCCAGGAGATGTGATGCTAGGGTAAAGATGCTTAAGCAAAATAACTTTATGAATACAAATTTTATGCCTAGACAGCATATTAGAGATATAAGATTTTATAATAACAAGACAGAGAACTTGCTACTTGCGAAAAAGAATTATAGTTCTATATTGGATAAACTAAACTCTGTTAAGGATAATTATCAGCTTAGAGAGTGGCTTGTTAACAATGTTCGTGGTCTAGGTTATAAGGAAGCTAGCCATTTTCTCAGAAACATAGGGAAAGGGAAGGGATTAGCAATCTTGGATAGGCATATATTGAAGAACCTTAAGCTGCTGAATGTCCTAGAAAACGTGCCTAGCCACATGTCTAAAAAACAATACCTGGACATAGAGAAAAGGTTATTAAGCTATTCATCCAGTATAGGAATAGCTGCTGAGGAGCTTGATTTACTACTATGGTCAAAAGAAACAGGAGAAATATTCAAGTGAGAAATAGATTGATAATACTGGCATTAGTAGTACTTGCTATAGCTGCTGCTGTATTTATAATACAGAACGCTTATGGGTTTAATAATTCTGGAATCTGTTCTTCTTTAATAAATTTGGCATAAGTTTATATATCATTAGTTATTCGGGACAGCTATGGTAGAAAAACACGATATAATCCTTTACAAAACTATGACCTGTTCATGGTGTCATAAGACTGAAGAGTTCTTTAAAGAGCATAAAATAAAATATAAGTCTATAGACGTTGGAAAAGACAGACAGGCTGCTATGAGAATGGTTGAGAAATCTGGGCAGATGGGCGTTCCTGTGATTGAGATAGACCATAAAGTGATTATTGTAGGATATGATGTTTCAGCATTGAAAAAACATTTAAAAATAGCTGGCTAGTAAACTTTTTTCAAAAGTTTAATCAAAAGGTTTTCAAAAAGATTTATATATTGAAACACAATATTTCTAGACATGGTTAAAAAATTTGATGTGATTGTTATTGGTGCTGGTTCTGGATTGAATATAAGCGATGCAGCTGCAAGCATGGGGAAAAAGGTAGCTGTTGTTGAGGAAGGACCTATGGGAGGAACTTGCCTGAACAGAGGATGCATACCTAGCAAAATAGTCATACATAGTGCCAGCTTGCTCGAGGAAATCAAAAGAGCAAGTAAATTTGGAATAAACGTTAAAAACAATAATGTAAACTTTGCTGCAATCACAGGAAGAGCAAGCAGGATTGTAGATGGAGATGCTAAAAATATAGAATATGGAATAAGACATGATAAAAATCATACTCTGTATAAAATGAGGGGAAAGTTCATAGGCCAAAAATTACTACAAGTTGGCAAAGAAAAGATAACTGCTGATAAAATATTTATTGCTGCTGGAACCAGAAGCTTGATTCCAGCGATAAAAGGATTAGACAAGGTAAAGTATCTAACAAGTACTGAGGCATTAAGACTAAAGAAACTGCCTAAAAACCTTATTATTATTGGGGGAGGGTATATTGCTGCAGAGCTTGCGCATTTCTTCGGGGCACTTGGGAGCAAGATTACAATAATACAGAGGAATATAAGGTTAATACCTAATGTAGATGAGGAAGTAGCTGATAAATTCACCAAAATATTCAGCAAGAAGTTCAAAGTTGTACTGAATAAGGAAGTTACTGAGGTTAGCAAGAAGAATGGTAAGATAATGGTTTATGCCCGGGATATGGTAACAAATAAAATAGACAGCTATCCTGGCGATGAGCTGCTGCTTGCTGTCGGCAGGATTCCAAATACAGACATATTAGATGTTAAGGCTGGCGGGATAGAATTGAATGAGAAAGGATATGTAAGGGTAAATGAATTCTTAGAGACTAATGTTCCTGGAGTCTGGGCTATTGGAGATATAGCTGGAGTTTATCAGTTCAAGCATAGTGCTAACTTAGAGAGCCAGTACGCTTACATAAATGCATTCAGCAAGCATAAGCTGCCAGTTGACTATAGGGCTATGCCTTATGCTATCTTTAGCAATCCTGAAGTTGCTGGTGTTGGGAAGACAGAGCAGGAATTAAGAGACAAGAAGATTGCATATGCGGTTGGGAAATATGAATATATACATACTGGAATGGGAACAGCAATACTAGATGAGGAAGGATTTGTTAAATTCTTGGTTGAAAAAGGAACTGGCAAGATTCTTGGATGCCATATACTAGGAACACAGGCAAGCACACTAATACATGAAGTTGTAATAGCTATGAGGACAGGAGATGGCTCTATTAATGCGATTAAAGAGGCAATACATGTTCATCCTGCCTTGTCTGAAGTTGTGCAGAGAGCAGCAAATAGTGTTGAATACTAATTAGTATAATATAGTATAATAATCTTTAAATATTAGATTGATATTTTCTACTAGCTGTTGTGCATTCTAAAAAAGAAATACACAATATATTGTGGTTTACTAATATTGGGTGATAACAAGCTTTTACAAAAAGCTTGAGCAAAAATTGAGCAAAAAAGGAAAAAAGAGGCGATAAAAATTAAATGTCCGTATTGTCAGGCTGAAGAAACAAAAGTTGTAGACAAAAGAGAGACTTCTGAATTTGATGTTACTAGACGCAGGAGAGAATGCCTGGACTGCGGGAAAAGATTTACCACTTACGAGAGAGTAGAGGGAATTGATCTTTACATAATCAAAAAAGATGGCAGAAGAGAGTTGTTTGACAGGCAGAAACTGGTAAAAGGAATCCAAAAAGCTTGCGAGAAGCGTCCTGTAGGTAATGAAAAAATAGAGAAAGTAGTGAATAAGATTGAGACTAAATTAAGAAGATTTGATAAAAATGAGGTTAAGAGCACTATTCTTGGAAGTTTTGTTATGAAAGAGCTTATGAAACTTGACACTATAGCTTACATAAGATTTGCTTCTGTTTACCTGTCGTTTAATGATATTAAGGACTTTGAGAAGGAAATAAAGATGGTAAAAAGCGGGACTGATATGAAATGAGTAAGATTGAATATAATCCAAGAGACTATGTAAAAATTGATGATGCTGTAAAATTAGCAGGCATGGACTTGGGAAATCTAGAAGAGAATGTTGCTAGATATGGAAGTAATATTTATTCTGAGAATGGCTTTAGATATATAGATAGGATTGACCTGGGGAGAGTTGTGTATAATGCTAGCAATGGAGTTTTACCTAAAGAAAAAGAGGGAATAAGATTTGAAAGATACTTCACAGATGGAAAAACAGATCCTTTTGGCACTGTCGGACCTTATGAGAACAGACCAGTCCAAATAAATGATACTGAAGGCAATGTTATATTCAAGATGAATATTTATGCTCCTAAATCATGGAGTGACGTAAGTGTTAAGGTTGCTGCTAATAAATATTTCTTCAAGCCAAAAGATGAGGAGTGGGTTGCTAAGATTGAAGGAGGATTTGAAAGATCTCCCAAACAATTGTTTGCTAGAGTCTCCAGATTCTTTTCTAATTGGGGAGATAAACTAGGCTATTTTAAGACTGAGGAAGAGAAAAAGTCATTTGAAGATGAGCTGAATTATTTACAGATAAATCAGATGGCAGCATTTAACTCGCCTGTGTATTTTAATGCTGGCTTGTTTGATATGTATGGTATTCCTGGTACGAAAGGAATTAGATATGCGAGAGATTCCGAAACTGGAGAAGTTACTAGGTTAGAAGAAGGATGTTATGTAAGGCCACAAACTCATGCTTGTTTTATAAAGGGTCCAAAGGATGATTTAGAAAGCTTACTTGACCATGTAAAGACTGAGGGGGCAATATTCTCTGAAGGATCTGGTATAGGTCATGATTTAAGTAATATAAGATCAAGAGGAGAGAGAATATCTAGTGGTGGAAAAGCAAGTGGACCAAATTCTTTCCATAGAGCATATGACCTATGGGGTGGAATAGTGCAATCTGGTGGAAAGACTAGAAGAGCAGCTAGGATGACGACTATGCGATATCACCATCCTGATATAGAGGAATTTATAACTATGAAAAGAGAGGAAGATCATAAAGCTCTAATATTAATGAAAAATGGCTATTCTACTGGATTTGAAGGTGATGCTTATAAAACTGTAGCATTCCAAAATACTAATCTGTCAGCAAGACTAGATGAGCATTTCTTTGAACAATTAAAGAAAGGCGGAAATATAGAGTTAATAGAAGTAAAAAGCGGGAAAATAGTAAAAGAAGTTCCGGCTGATTATATGCTTAAGCAAATATCATTTGGAAGCTGGAGAATTGGCGATCCTGGAGTACAGTATGAAAGCAAAATCCAGGAAATGAATACTGTTAAAAATTCCGGGATGATTGATTCTAGCAACCCATGCTCTGAATATATGTTCTTGAATGACACTAGCTGCAACCTTAACTCCCTGAACTTATTAAAGTTTGCTGATAAAGAGGGTAATCTAAATGCGCAGGCTCTAGAAAAAGCATTTAGAACTATGATGATTGCAGCTGATATAGCTAATGATGCTGCCAGCTATCCGCATCCTGCTATAGCGAAATTGAGTCCTGAGTTTAGAACTACTGGGGTAGGATATGCTAATCTTGGAGCTTTGTTAATGAGAAAAGGATTGCCTTATGATAGCAATGAAGGAAGAGCATATGCTGGAGCAATAACTGCTTTAATGCAGGCAGAGACATTAAGAACATCTGCTGAACTTGCCAGAGGATTAGGGCCATTTGTACACTATGAGATAAATAAAGAGCCTATGATGGATGTAGTTAAGAAACATAGGGCAGCAATTGAGCAAATAGGAAATTGGCAGCCAGTTTACGGAGACAACCTTGATAAAAAATCTGTTAAGGGCTTAGAATATTTGATAGGTGAATCAAGAAAAAGAATGGATGAAGCTGTTGAACTAGGAAGCAAACATGGATTTAGAAATGCACAGACAACTGTAATAGCTCCAACAGGAACGATAGCTTTCTTAATGGGGTGCGATACCACAGGAATTGAGCCAGCTATAGCTTTGAGTATAACTAAGAATTTATCTGGCGGAGGAACTTTGGAGCTAGTTGTTGATGAAGTTCCTAATGCATTACGTAATCTAGGGTATAAGGAGAATCAGGTTAATGACATAGCTGAACATATAAAGAAAAATAAGACTGTAGAAGATTCTCCATGGCTTGAGGAAAAACACTATGCTGTATTTGACACTGCTTTCTCGCAAATGTCTAGAGGAAGAACTGTTGACTTTAAAGGGCATATAAAGATGCTTGCGGCTGCGCAACCATTTATTTCAGGAGCAATTTCGAAAACAAGCAATTTGCCTGAATGGGCCACAGTCAGGGAAATATATGAAGGATATGTACTTGGACATGAACTTGGATTAAAAGCTTTGGCTACATTTAGAGACGGAGGAAAACCAACAAGTGTGCTGGACTTTGGAGCTAATAATACTGTTAGAGAATTAAAGAGGGGAGAGAAGAGAGAGTTGCCAAACCCTAGAGAGTCTTTCAAAACTGAAGTTAAGATTAATGGAGTACCGTTACATGTAAGTGTTGGTGAGTATGAAGATGGCACCCCAGGAGAGATATTCTTTGACTCTCATAGACTTGGTTCGACAGTAGGCGGTCTGTTGGGAATGTTGGCTATTACAGCAAGTAGGGGTTTGAAAGGTGGTGAACAATTAGAAAGATTGATAGATGGCTGGAGGGGACATAAAATAGATGAATTGTCTGGATTAGTGGTAAACGATCCATATATAAAAACAGCTCTATCACCATTAGATTATGCAGCTAAGTTCTTGCAATTGCATTACCTTGGCAATAAAGATGTGGCACAGGAACCGGACAAGGTTGATGTTAAA
>CAZTDM010000035.1:0-7757 GCA_964611795.1 Candidatus Woesearchaeota archaeon | reverse complement strand
AATCAAAAAGTAAGCAAAAAGTACTAGATTATTTAGTATACTTAACCATAATTAAATATTTAAACAGGAATAACTCTAATAGGCATTCATTAAAGGGGGGAAGATGGCTTTAGACACACAAAAACAGGTGGAATCTTTTGGAGATTTTATTTCATCTATTTATACAAATCAGATTAGTGAGATTGTGCAGAAAGGAAGCAGGTCTCTGACGCTAGATTTTCTTGACCTATCAAAATTTAATCTTGAGCTTGCAGAGCTTTTGATTAATGAACCGGAAGAAGTAATACGTGCAGCTGAAATAGCGCTTGATTCATTTGACATACCTTATAAGAATATAAGGGTAAGAATTTCTAATCTACCAAAAAGCCACCGTCTCATGATTAGAGATATAAGATCTGAACATCTTGGTAAGTTTCTAGCTTTTGAAGGCATAGTCCGTCAATCCTCAGATGTAAGGCCACAGATTACTTCTGCAACCTTTGAATGCCCAGCATGCGGTAACAGGATCAGAATCCATCAGGTAGACACTAAATTCAAAGAGCCTACAAGATGCACATGCTCTAGAAGAGGCAGATTTACTTTGGTAAGCAAGGAGCTAGTTGATGCTCAGCGTCTAGTAGTTGAAGAAGCTCCAGAATCTTTGGAAGGCGGAGAACAACCTAAACGTCTTTCTGTTTTCTTAAGAGAAGATCTTGTGGAGCCAAAAATGGAAAAGAAAACCACTCCGGGCAGCAAGATAAGGGTCACAGGTATAATAAAAGAAGTAGCAATATCTCTCAAGACAGGTGCCCAGTCTGTACGTTATGATATAGCTGCTGAAGCTAACCAGGTAGAACCATTAGAGCAGACTTACGAAGATATAATAATAGCTCAAGAAGATGTGGCAGAAATTAAGAGTTTAGCTGCAGATCCAAGGATATATGAGAAATTAAAAAATAGTATAGCTCCAACAGTGTTTGGTCACGATGATGTCAAAGAAGCTCTTGTTTTGCAATTGATGGGGGGTGTTAGGAAAACAAAAGAAGATGGAACTAAGACTAGAGGAGACATGCATGTCCTGCTTGTTGGCGACCCAGGTTCAGCAAAATCAACTATTCTACTTTATTTGTCTAAAATGGCTCCCAAGGGTAGGTATATTGCTGGGAAAAGCAGTAGTGGAGCGGGATTATGTATTGCCCCAGATAGTTTAGTTTTAACAAACCCTGGCGGTATATATGAAATAAAAGAGATAGTTGAAGAAAATTTAGTAAATCATGGACAGATATACGATGAAGGAATCTGGAATTCATCTAATATAGTATCTAATAAAAAGATATTCACACTAGATTCAAATCTAAAAATCAAGCCCAAAGAAATAAACCAGCTCTGGAGAATAAATCCGCCAGATTATATGATAAAACTAATTACTAAGCTAGGTAAAGAGTTAATTGTAACTCCCAATACAAAACTCTATACTGAAGATCTATCTTGGAAAGAAGCTATTCAATTTAAGGCCGGAGACTATATTGCGACTACTAGAAATTTGAGCTTTGAATCTGATAATGCAAAAGATGCACTAGTTTTAGATTTAATAAGATCAAACCCGGTTGTTATTGGTATAAAAGATAAGGTAAACCACCTTATTACTAAAACATGCAACAATCTTAAGGTAGATAAAAGAACACTAGCTAAGAAACTAAAATTACCAGAAAACAATCTTTATCACCACTGGATAAATGAAAATGCTAGGGGTAATATTAAATTAAATGCATTAAGAAAGTTATCTGAGTCAGCAAATCTTCCATTAAAAAACATTATAGGCGAAGATACAATGTATTCGCTTTATAATGGTCACATGATTAGCCTTCCCAAACATTTAAACAACGAGCTCCTCTATCTAGCCGGTTTAATCGCTGGAGATGGTGATTTAAGCAAGGGACAGCATACAGTTACAATAAGATTTTCCAATAGCTCAAAACAATTAATGAATAGGTTTAGAAATATTAGTGAACAGCTGTTTAATATTAAACCAAAAATATCAAGTAAGCAATCAGATAAAAGGCCAGAGTCTTACAGCTTCAGCTCTAAATTAGTTTTTGAAATTTTAAATTCTCTTGGCATCCCAACTTCACCAAAGTCGCATAGAATAGATATGAGTAATACACTGTTGAATCTACCAAATGAGTTATTGTCTTATTATCTAAGTGGTTATTTTGATACAGATGGTGGGTGTATTGAAAGAACAACAAAAGGTAGTAATTATATTGAGAGTACATCAACTAGCAAAGTATTCTCAGAAAAGCTAAAGCTTGTTTTGTTAAGATACGGAATAATTTCTAGTATAAGAGAAAAAAAGCCAACAGTCAATAAAAAAATAAATGGTAAATATACTAAATTTATTATATCAATATATGGAAGAGATAATCTAGAGAAATTCAGGAGATTTATAGGTTTTAATCATGAAGAAAAAAGAGAGAAACTAGATAGGATAATAAATAAAATAACCAAAGCAAATACCAATATAGATGTCATCCCCAATGCAAGAAAGCTAATCAATCAGATTGAAAGAGACCTAAAGATTAAAATATTGAATAGGCGAGATAAAAATGGCATCAGTAGAGCATACCTATTAAAATTACTGCCTAAACTAATAACTTACAAACACAAAAACATAGATCTGATATATAATCTAGCCAATTCAGATATACTATGGGACAAGGTAAAAAATAAACAAGTAATAAAATGTAATTATCCATATGTATATGACCTAACTGTTGAAAATTCACATAATTTCATAGTCAACGGTGTTTTAGTGCATAATACAGCTACTGTAGTAAAAGATGAGTTTCTAAGAGGATGGGCTTTAGAAGCTGGAGCCATGGTTCTTGCAAATGGCGGTTTTGCAATGATTGACGAGATGGATAAGATGAATCCAGAAGACAGGTCTGCATTGCATGAAGCAATGGAGCAGCAAAGAATAACTATTCATAAGGCAAACATCCAGGCCACATTAAAGGCAGAGACAACAGTATTGGCAGCTGCAAATCCAAAGTTTGGAAGATTTGATCCATATCAGCCAATAGCTTCGCAGATAGACCTCCCACCTACACTAATCAACAGATTTGATTTAATCTTTCCAATAAAAGATCTTCCAAATAAAGAGAAAGACGAGAAGATAGCATCACATGTTCTCAACCTGCATAGACGACCAGATTCTATAAAATCAGAAATCCCAATTCCATTAATGAAGAAGTATATTGCATATGCAAGGCAGCGCATTCACCCAATGCTCACAGAGAGCGCAATTGACGAGATAAAAGACTTCTATGTAAATTTAAGAAACTCTACGCCAACAACTTCTAATGAAGAGCTGCTGAAGCCGATTCCAATATCTGCAAGGCAGCTTGAAGCATTGGTGAGGCTTGCAGAGGCGTCTGCAAGAGCCAGACTTTCAAGTATGGTAAAAAGAGACGATGCCAGACGTGCAATTAGTTTGCTTAAACATTGCCTTATGCAGGTTGGATTTGATTATGAGACAGGACAGATTGATATAGACAAGATCTCAACAGGCATAACAACAGCACAAAGAAGTAAGATGGTACTTGTACGCGAGATTATCAATGAGCTTGAGAAGAAGATGGGTAAGTCTATACCACTACAGGAGGTAGTTAATGAAGCAAGCAATCGTGGCATAGATGAAGACAAGGTTATGGAAGTTATTGACAAGATGAGAAAAGAAGGAATGGTATTTGAGCCAAAACGCGGATTCCTGAGCAAGATTTAATATGTTAAGACAAAGGAACACAGCCTATAAGCTATGGATCTCGCAGATATTATCTGGGAGATATATTTCTACAGAAGATCAGAATTATCTAGACCTGAATGGAGCACAGATATTCAGGGTAAATATTATTGGAAATATAACATTTCTGAATTCTAGCGAAGGATATGCCTCAGCATTATTAGATGATGGTTCTGGGGTAATAAGATTAAAAACATGGCAGCAAAGCACCCAGTTATTATCTTTATTGAATTTAGGAGATATTGCTTTAGTGATAGGTAGAGTAAAAGAATACAATAGGGAGTGTTATATCTCTCCAGATATGGTTAAGAGGCTTGACGATTCTAATTGGCTATTAGTCAGGCAATTAGAGCTTCTTAGAGAATATCCTGCTAGTCATAAAGGAGACACAGAACCTGCTTTATTTCATGAAGAGAGAATAGTGGACGCACCATCATTTAGGCTTACTCCAAGTCTCAGAAACAAGATCTTGGAATTTATTGACTCTAAGACTATATCTGACGGGGCAGGAGTTGATGATATAACTGCTAACTTAAAAATAGATAAAAAAGATGCGGAAGCCGCCATATTTGAGCTTATCAAAGAAGGGGCAGTGTATGAATATAAGCCAGGAAGACTTAAGTTACTTCAATAACACAAGCTTTATAATAGCATATATTCTGGCTTTGTTTATGGAAACTTATGAATTATTATTAAAGAAAGCTCGTGAAAAGCTTCCAGAGAAGCAGGCATCTATAGAGAGATTTGAAATGCCAAGGGTAAAAGGGCACATACAAGGGAATAAGACTATAATCTCCAACTTTAGCCAAATTGTCTCTACACTTGGAAGAGAACAAGATCATTTATTAAAATACCTGCAGAGAGAACTGGCAACACCAGCATTAATAGATGGTCCAAGGTTAATACTTGGTAGAAAACTAGCTGCTTCTTTAATAAATTCAAAGATAGAGCAATATGCATTAGACTTTATATTGTGCAAGGTATGCAAGAAGCCAGATACTATATTAATAAAAGAGAATAATGTACTATTTATGAAATGCCAGGCATGCGGTGCAAAGAATCCAGTAAGGACAAAGATATGACAAAACTAGAAGATTTGAAAAAAGAATATAATGTGTTCTCTAAAAAAGAACATCTTCCAGAATTTGAAGATCTAGATGATGTTTTTGAAATCAGGGCGATAGATCTAGAACGTGGAAATCTGGTGAACTCAATTATACGGATTATGATGAGCACAATCAATAACCATCTTGAGTTAATCTACCCCGTTATAAATCCAAACCCAAGCTCATTTTACTCAATGTCCTTGCATAGTTATATGAATGAAAAAGATAAAGAAAAAATAACAAAGTTATATGCTGCACTTATACAATTGCAACTAGGGGGGACAAAAACATTACTTGAGAGCAATAAGGAAAAAGCAGGATACATAAACAAATTACACAAATTATATCCAGGAATAAGAAACAAGATAAGAGAATCGACAAATCTTTTTGTAGATTCATGGGAAAAAGCAATGAAAGAAAGCGATAAAAAAGATAAGAAGCCGGGTTTCCTAGGATGATCTTGGTAAAAATTCATAAAACAAAGTTTAAGGATGTAATAGCTGTCTGTGACAGCAACCTTATAGGAAAAAAGTTTGAAGAAAAAGATTTGCAATTAAACATAACCGAAAGGTTCTACAAAGGAGAATCAATGGCAGAAGAGAAAATCATAACTATCTTAGAAAATGCAGAAAATGTTAACATAGTTGGAGAAGAATCAATAAAACTTGGAATCAAAGCAGGTATAATTATAAAGGAGAATATTCTAACTATAGAAGGAATCCCACATGCGCAGTATGCGACAATTGAATAGGCAATATTTCGAAGCAACCATCCAACTGCGTCCAGACAACAAAGAGCTTGTTCAATTTGTTAAAAAGCAATTGCAGAAACATCCCGATGTTTTTATCTCTCAAGAAATCCATAAGAAATATGGTACAGATTTGTATGTGAGTTCTAGAAAATTTGCAACCCTAGTCGGAAAAAGGTTGAAACAGTCTTTTAAAGGAAAGATTATACTTTCAAGAAAACTGTTTTCTAGAGACAGGCACTCAGGCAAGGCAATCTATAGGGTTACTGTCTGTTTTAGGCAAGAAGAGCAAAAAGAAACACCCAAAGTTTTATAAAACAAGTTTATTGTAGCTATTTTATGTCTAAGAAGAAAGAAGAAGAAGCAAGACAGCAAGAATATCAAGAAGATATCAGTAGGGTAAAGATTCCTCGCGGCAATCAGGTCTTCGGAATTCTAGAGCAAAGGCTTGGAGCTTCAAGGATGAGAGTGCGCTGCTTAGATGGTAATGTGAGGATCTGCAGGATTCCTGGCAGGCTAAAGAGAAAACTTTGGGTAAATGAAGGAGATATATTGCTCGTAGAACCTTGGCAGTTCTCTGGCACAGAAAAAGGAGATATAATCTTCAAATATAAGAAAACACAAGTAGAGTATCTTAAGAGGAAAGGATTACTTAAAGCATTAATGGTTGAAAACGAAGAATTCTAGTCATGTACAGAGAAGATATAAAAATTCCTTTGGAAAGAGTAGCAGTCCTTGTAGGAAAGAAAGGAAGCGTTAAGAAAAAAATAGAAAAAAAAACTAAAACAAAAATTAAAGTAGATTCAAAAGAGGGAGACATAGCAATAACAGGAGATGATTCTCTGAATGTTTATGATTCTAAGCAGATGGTAAGAGCAATTTCCCGTGGCTTTAATCCAGAATTAGCATATGAGTTGGAGAATGAGGATGTTACATTGGAAGTTATTGATATGCAGGAATATTCTGGAAAATCAAAAGCAAAACTAGAAAGATTACGTGGTAGATGTATAGGACAGAACGGCAGGGCTCGTAGGCTTATAGAAGAACTAACCGATACTGATGTGTCTATTTATGGCAAAACAGTGAGCATTATTGGAAATACTGAGAATGTGGCTGCAGCAAGAAGAGCATTTGAAGCTTTATTGTCTGGAAGCGAGCATGGAAACGTTTACAGGATGCTAGAAAAAAAGAGAAAATATCTGAAGATAAGACTCTAGTATAATAACTTTTATAAACAACCTTCTAAAACCTATCTCTACGATGGCAGAAGAAATTAAAGCATATGAGCTGGCGAAAAAGCAAAGGGAAATATCAGTTTCAGAATTTTTTATAAAAAATAGACATCTGCTTGGTTTTGATAATCCGGCCAGAGCATTAATGATGACTGTAAAGGAGGCTGTAGACAATAGCCTAGATGCAGTAATGGAGACAGATGTCCTCCCAGATATAAAAGTAGAAATAAAACAAATTAACGAATCTAGATACAGGGTAATTGTAGAAGATAATGGCCCAGGTATAGTCAAAGAGCAAATACCACAGATATTTGGTAAATTATTATACGGCAGTAAATTTCACACATTAAAGCAAAATCGTGGCTCGCAGGGCATAGGAATCTCAGCTTCAGTGATGTATTCTCAACTAACAACAGGCAAACCAACAAAGATTACATCAAAGATTCATCCAAAAAAGCCAGCCCATTATTACGAGCTTACTATAGACACAAAGAAAAACGAACCGCTTATTGTAAGAGAAGAAGTTGTTGATTGGAATAAAGAACACGGAACGAGAATAGAACTAGAGTTAGAAGCTAAGTATCTTAAAGGTAAGCAGAGTGTAGACGAGTATATTAAGCAAACAGCAATAGTCAATCCATATGCTTCTATCCACTATATCTCGCCAGAAAATGAGCAGATAGAATTCTTGCGAGTTACAAATCAACTACCAGTAAAACCTAAGCCAATAAAGCCACATCCCCATGGAATAGAGCTAGGTACATTGATAGCCATGCTTCACGATACAGAATCTTCTACATTGCAAGGCTTCCTACAGAATGATTTTTCAAGAATAGGTAGCAAAACAGCTAAAGATATCTGTCTAGTAGCTAAGCTATATGAAAAATCTC
>CAZTDM010000034.1:0-7892 GCA_964611795.1 Candidatus Woesearchaeota archaeon | reverse complement strand
CTCTCTATAGCCTTATCCAGACCATAAATCGGGCTGTCTGGTGTAACGCCAGCGCTTGTTTCTTCCTGTGCCAAAGCAAATGGCAATAAAACTAGAACAAACAAAATTATTCCAGATAGTATCTTCATAACATTCACCTCTTATAGTATTTAGAGTTAATTCTAATATAAAAAGTTTGCTATTTTACCTGTTTGCTATTAATTAGCCTTTATAAATGATTAGAAACATTTTAAAAGGGCATTTTATTGTGTTTCTACAAGATGGCATTTGTTAATACCTTACCATATGTTAGTAATCCGATAGAAGAATTCTCAGATTTTAAATTTGTAAGCTGGGAAAAAGAGATTTACCCTAAATTTAAAGGCCGTATTAGCAAAGATGAACAAGAATTTTTCCTTGAATTTATAATCAAAAATAAGCTAAGAAGTGTTATTGATTTTGGAGTTGGCGGTGGAAATGAGTTAAGTGGGATAATTCAGGGATTGAAAGAAAGAAGGTATACTGTAGATAGTACAGAAGCTAATGAAGTTGATGAAGAATTTATTAAACAGGCTTCTAAGTTATTTAAGAACAATAAACATCATGTTATTATCCATAAGGCTAATTGGTTTGATTTGCCAAAGGCAGATCCGCCTTATACACATATATTTGATTTCGGGTTTTTAACAGGAAATTCCCTGACATATATTGGCGGGGGAACAAGAGAGTATACAAAAAAGGCTCAACAGATTGTAGTTAACAAATTTGCGCAACTGTTAAAAAAGGACGGCTACCTTTTTATTGACACAAGAAACTATGACTACATTAAATCTTTAATGAATTTACCTAAAGAAAAGATATTTGAAGGATTTACCTTTGATTACTCTGTTTATTACCATGGGGATGTATTGGTTTTCCCAGCGTATATAAGTGATACAGTTGTAGTCTTACATTATTATGATAAGCAAAGCAAAAAATGGAGTAAATTAGATTTATATCCAATCTATCAAAGAGATATGATTGAAATTCTTAGCAAAGATTTTACAATTGAAAGAATATACCACGATTTTAAGCCAGAGAAAAAAGAAAAGTGTCTTTTCGTTCAATATCTTGTAAGAAGAAAGTAAAACTATTCATCAGAAAAGTCATCAACGCTCTGCTTCACGCCTTCTTTTGCTATTCCCCTAGTCTTAAGATACTGGTTTGTTAGTATCCAGAATATCAGAGCAAGGCTCTTCTTTCCTTTATTATTGCATGGAATCATAAAATCAACGTTATTAGCCTCATTATTAGTGTCGCATAAAGCTATTACAGGAATGCCCATCTTTACAGCATCTTGTATTGCATTCTTGTCAGGCCATGGATCTGTTACAAAAAGCAGCTTAGCCTCTGTAAACGTCTCAAGCTTCTGGTTAGTCAATATTCCTGGAGGATATCTTCCGATAAATGCTCTTATTCCTGTAAGTTTAGAGAACATCTCGACAGCCTTCCACCCATTCTCTCTCCTGCATACTATAATAATATCCTCTGGTTTGTACCGGCTTAACATGTTGCCAGCCAGCTTTATTCTCTCATTTATCTTCTGAACATTCAGTACAGCAAGCCCATCAGGCCTTACCTTGTATATGAAAGGCTCCATGTACTTTGTCCTGTACTTTGTACCAATATGCAAGCCTACTTTCAAGTACTGGTCCAATGGAACTAGCAATTCTTCTTCTGCCATAACTAATTTGTTAAACGAACTATTTATAAATCTTTTTATAAGATGTTAAAACTTATTTTCCAACTTTATGCTTATTAAATCACATATAAGCCCACCTGATTTTTTTATTTCTTTATGGTCAAGATTATGTAGATTATATATGCAACTATAATCCCCCACAACAAACTCGTAATCTAAATTAAGTGGAGTTGTATGAGAATAGCTAAAAGTAAAGCCATTAAGATTAAAGCTGTTAAATGGCAAAAATCTAAACCTCTTAAAATGTGATACTATCGATTCTATTGTCTTTCTAGCTGCAGTTTCATCTTCTCTTTTTAAAAGTACCTCACCTACATTTCTATACTCTTTGGGTATGGGATAATCCCTTATAGAATGACTGTGTAGATAAGTTTCTTTTTTGTGGTTAAACTATTTTTCTTTATCTATAACAACTCCAGGCATCTTAGCTATTTCATCAAAAAAGAAAGAATATGGATCTCCTAATTTATTAATCCAATGCATATCAGGTAATAATATTCCTTCCCAATATTCCATAAATTGATAGAATTGTAATGGTTTTTAATGATTTCTCATGTTAATAATGGATAATAAAAAATATAGAATAAAAAGAAAAAGATAAAAAAAGAGCCTTTTTTAGCTTTTGATTAAACTTTTTTCAAAAGTTTATATGCTCTTCTTAATCTCGTTAATGATTTGCTCTCCCTCTTTCTTCAATCCAAGTCCTAGGCCAATTCCTAAAGCTAGTGCTAGTCCAACTGCCAAGCTACCTATTACGATAAGTACTAGGTTTGACAACAAGCTAACCTCTATTCCTAACTGGCTCAAAGATACAATAGCGCTTAGTACGATGATTGCTCCCTTAACAAGTCTTCCTACCAATACGCTACCCTTCATCTTGGAGTGCTCTTCTACCTTCATCTTCACGAAGTGCGCCAACATTATACCAACAAGCAGTACAATTACTGAAGCTATAACATTAGGTAACCACACTGCGAATCTTACAAGCAATGCACTTAATACACCAAGATTTAATTGTCCAGCAATTTCAGGCAAGAAGTAAACGACAAATACAGCCCACTTTGTTATCTCTCCAAGTATAGTCGAAATATTAGTAGTTCCTATCGCTTTTGACAACTTAGCTTTTTGTAATTGTTTATCCACTCCTAGCTTCTCTAAGACAATTCTTATAGCATGTCCTAGAACTACGGATATTACATAACCAATAATTAATAGTATTACAGCAACGATTATTCCTGGCAATGCTCTTACCAAGGCCCACCATGTACTCACTATAGGATTAATTAAAGCTTGTCCAGCCTCACCAATAGAAGAAATCGCTCCTCCGGTTATCGCCACCTTACTCCACCTCCATTTTTTACTCTCTAACAAATAAATCTGATTATATATGTCAAAATCTCTATATTAATAAACCTTTCGGTAAGCTATAACCACTAAATAAACACAACAAGCCTTTTAGGAAAAGTCTTGAGGGAAAAATAAGATAAGAAAGTTGATAAGAGCGGAGTTGAATTAAGAGAGGAGTTGAATTAAGAGTTGATAAGAACCTAAGGAGATACGATAAGAAGCTAAGGATGTAAGGAGGTATCGGAACCTTGGTTCTGATTACTCTAGCTTTCTTGGCAACGGTCTCTTGATAGTAATCGGTAATATTCCTCTGTTAAATTCTGTCTTGGCAAGTTCTACTGGACTGTAATTTATCTTTTCCAGTTCACTCTTACCCATCTTCATTAGCAAAGGTGCTCCCATTGCTATTTGCAATGCTCTTGCTCCAATAATTCTGGCCTTTTCGTATTTTGTATACTTCATTTTATGCTATCCTCTAGCTCCTTTACCTTGCTCATTGCAATGCTGATCATTTTGTCTACCTCTTCTAATTTCAATCCCTTTTCTCCTCCTTTTTGCATTGCATGTATCTTGTTATTGTATATTGACACGCTTAATCTTGCATCCATCACTTTTTCTTCTTCTAATCCCGGGTCTACAATAATGTTGTTTCCAATTTTAGTCATTGTGATTGTTACCGGTGTTTTTTGTAATGGTAGTTTTTCTTTTGTATACTCTCCGTAAACAACTTTATCATTTTCCAATTTCGGCATTTTTGCATGTTTCAAAGCTGTAACAGCCGCAAGTGCAGTTGTATCTATAAGATTTCCAGCATCATTGATAGTATAAGCATCTATGAATACAATCCAGCAAAGTTCTCCCTCTCTTATGCATAATTTCTTCAAATCAATAGCCTTGCTCTCTCTAATCCCTCTGTCAATTACCCTAGCTAATTCAATAGCCTGCTCATCAGGTGGTCCAGATTCAAACTCAGGATTGCTTAATGGAAGCAGCTCTGCTCCAACAATGATGCTGCCTTGGTCGGGTGTATCAGGATATGGCTTGTCAACAGCCAGTTTTATTCCAACTATAACCTCAGTCTCCCCTATTCTTGCTCTGGCACTTCCGTCAGCATTCTTGCTTATTCCAAGTTCAACAACAATAGGCTTTCTGTACTCCTCCATCTTCCTGTTGTCTAATCTTATTCCCTTCTTAATCAATTCAACAACATAATCTTCATTCATTTTTACCAATCTCCTTATAAACATCCTTTATCGCCTTTTGCTGTATCTTGTAAATCTCATTGCATGCCTTCTTCCCAAGTGACAATGCTTCTTTCAGATCATCCTTGCTTACTTCTCCATCTAATTGCAATAATGTCAATTCTCCTGTTCTTGGCATGAAAGCAACAGGAATATCGGTTGTTCCTCCTTCAAAGTCTTCCTCATCCTTATCCAAATCAACAACTATCTTGTCTCCAACCTTCCCGACAGAGACAGCAGCAACTAAATCCTTCATTGGCAATCCTGCATCAGCCAGAGCCATAGAAGCAGCACATATTCCTGCGCATCTTGTTCCTGCATCTGCCTGAATTATCTCAATAAAAACATCAGTTACAGTGTTAGGAAACTCATCAAGACTTAACGATGGCAATAATGCATTCTTTGTCACCAAGCTTATCTCAGTGCTTCTCCTGTTTGGTCCTGGTTTTTTTCTTTCAGGAACAGAAAAGGTAAGCAAGTCATAATTGCATCTCAATATACCTTTTCTAGGATTTTGTAAGAACTTTGGATGTAATTCTCTAGGACCATAAACAGCAGCGATAGCTATAGTATCTCCCATCCGGAACATAGCGCTTCCATCTGCTCTCTTGATTATTCCAACTTTTGCCTTCATCTCTCTCATTTCATCAAACTTTCTTCCATCTATCCTTTTCTCATATTTCATCGTCATCTTACCTTATTCTCCTGTAAAAATTTGCTTATCTTACCAGTCAATCCATCAATATGGCTCTCCTTTTCTATCTTCATTATTGCCATAGCAGCAAGATTCTCTTCTCTCGGGTCAGTTCCTTTTATCCATATTCTTCCATTCTGTCCTACAGTAATCCTGCAGCCAGTTGCATTTTTTATCATATCTACCATGCTTCCAGATTTCCCTATTACTCTTGGCACCTTATTTGGTGTTATGAAGACAAATCTTCCCCCAATTAACTTGCTCAATCCAGATTCTTTCATAGTCAAATCAATATTCATTGCCTTTGTAACCTTAGTCACTTTTGCTATTATCATATCATCAAAGTTATAATACCTAGATAAATCGCTGCTCCTTTCCACATACTCTGGCACATCTCTTAAAGACAATGCAGCTTCGTAAGCATATCCTATATCAACAAACCAATTGTTGAAGCTCATATCCATTACTTTTCCAATAACCATATCTCCTACTTTAGGAAAGTATTTTCCAGACAATGGAATTATCTTTACCACATTCCCATTTACGCTTACTAATCCAACCTGGCTAGCTATGATATTTTCATGCTCTCTGAATGCTGCTCCAGCAGGTAAAAAATCCATTCCCTTGGCCAATTCTTGACCAGGAACAACAATTTCCCTTTCTTTAACTTTTAGTTCTCCCATTTTATCTCCTTCATCCTATCAGCTTGTCGCTATTATTTTAGTCTCTACATCTCCGTGAGTCAAGCCATTAAGCTTCTCAAAGAATTCCTCCTGCAAACCAGCAGGAAGCTCGACAATAGCAACTAAACTCCCATCATTCTGCCACTCATCTTTTAATAATTTTCCATAACTCTTTAATATCCTAAAACAATTACCAGAGTATTGTGCAGGAATCTTTACAGCTATCTGTCTTGTCTCAAACTTCAAAGGCAATATCTCTCTCAGGTCTTTGACAATGCCCTGTACCTGCTCCTCTGCCGCCTTTATCTCATCTATCCTGATCTTAGCCTCTTCCATAGCTCTCTCAATCCTAGCAGCAGGATGAGGCAATCCAGTTCTTGGATCAATAGCATTTCTATGTATCATATCAATTATGTTTTTCCTTTTCTCTTCTCTCAGCTTATTCCTATATTGAACAGTTAGCTGCACTTCTCCCTTCTTGATTATGTCGGTAACAATCTGCATCTTGTCATTAGTGCCAAATAATCTGTTCATAGTGCTTTCAGGAGCGTGCTCACCTTTTTTTACATCGCTAAAGATATTGGTGCCGCTAGCAAGTATCTTGTCAAGGCCAAGGCTCTTGCCTTGCTTAAACTCCATTGCTTTCTCGCAATCTACAAGAATCTCGAAATTCTCTCCGCCAATCTTAAGTCTGGCAATTACTGCCTTATCTACATCTACCATGTTACTTTAGCTTGTTAACAACGTTTTCAATGTCTTCCTTCTTTAGTTTCCCATATTGCCTGTCTTCCTTCTTTACAAAAGCTACCTCTACTCTTTCAACATCAAAGTCTCTTCCAAGCACCTTCTTCAGTATCTTTATTCCCAGTTTTATAGAGTCATCCAGACCCATACCCTCCTTGTACTCCTTCTTCAGCATTTCCTCAGCTTCAGATTCTCCTTCTCCAACAGCTGTAGCAACATATTCAAAGTATATTCCTGTTGGCTCAGTCAAAAACAGCTTAGGTCCATCATCATCTACTCCAATAAACAGCAAGCTGACTCCGAAAGGTCTTGCTCCACCATATTGAGTGAATGCTTGCTTCATGTTTGATATCTCTTTTACCAGGCTTAATGTGTCTATGTTTGTATCATAAGTAACTTTATGCTGCTGTGCTATAATTTGTGCTTTTTCTGCCAGCACCCTTCCATCCATCAGGTAGCCTGTTGCTGTTACAGCTATATGGTCATCTACCTGGAATACTTTTTCTACAGAACTAGGCACAATGAACTTGTCAACAATTCTCTTGTCAGCTATAAGAACAGCTCCATCCTTACAAGTCATTCCTATAGCAGTTGTTCCCTGTTCCACTGCTTTCTTTGCATACTCTACCTGCAATAATCTCCCGTCTGGACTAAAGACAATACTAGCTCTATCATACCCCATCATTTGATGCTGAACAGACTGTTGCATATTACTTCCCTCCATTTTATCTAGTAATCATACTCCTTGCTTTTTTTAATATTCCAGAGATCCCGACAGTCTCTATAATTACCTTGTGATTATCTATACTGTCTATCAACATCATACCAGCCCTAACCTTATTTAAATACTTATTGTTCACTCTCACAACGCCTGTATCTAAATTTCCAAGTATCATAATTCCAGCCTTAGAATAATCAAGTTCTCCCATAAAAGAACTGCATGCATCTTCAATTGCCTTTTTCACATTATTATTGCTCAATTTTTCCTCGCTTAATATCCTATATACTAGGTATCTTCTTTTCTCACGCAAACTTGGCATTATTGCTTTTTCTTTCATTTTATTTCTTTTTCAAAATTTTACGAGAAAATAGTTCCATATTATATTTTCTCCATTCTCACGACATGGTTTTTAAGAAAAATTCATTTATAAAGCTTTCTATGTCATTTTTAAAAGAAAAAATAAAAATAATAAAGAATTATGAACTACCAGTCTTCGTCTTCTTCTTCATCCTGTTCTTCATCATCTTCCCATTTGGCTAATAGCTTTTTCATTTTTTTCCTCCGATCTTGGCATATTGGAGACAACACAGTCACAATTAACTAAAAGCTGAAAGAAATATGCTATGTTTGGTCCCCCCATTTTGCTTCTTATATGCGATTTTAGTATAAATATCTTTCGGTATATCAGGCTCAGTCCTGAATCATAACAAGTTATATTAATATGATAACCCTTAGCCGTTAG
>CAZTDM010000033.1:0-8047 GCA_964611795.1 Candidatus Woesearchaeota archaeon | reverse complement strand
CTGCATTGCCTTCTTTCTTGAAAAGGTTCAGCCAAATACATGTATCTATATAATATCCCCTTTTATCCATAATCCTCTTTGCTATATGCTTGTCAGACTTCTTTAGAAAATCCTGTGGTTGTTTATCATAGTTAATGGAGAAAATTATAGACCTAGTTTTTTCCTAAGATCATTGCTAGAGACAAGCTTGCCTTCTTTTTCATTTTCAAAGCTTTGCTCAAGTAATACTTTTTCTTCGCTTGTTAGGAACATATCTTTATCTGGCATATTTTCCTTAATCATATCAAGCTCTGATTTTATAACCTTCAATTGCTCCAGTATGTGTTTAGTGTCACTTTCCATAAACCTAATAATATTTAGTTGCTTATATATATTCCTATAACCTTGTACTGTTGACTTAAAGTGGCTCTTTGTGGGATTTTAATGGCGATATATTTATATAGCAGTTGTTATATTATTATAGCATATGCTACAATATTATAGCACCTATAAAACCTTGCAGGAATTCTTTGATTTTCCTAGGAAGAGCTTTCAGCTTAGAGAACTCTCAAGAAACATAAGCTTAGCCCAGGTTTCTGTAATGAACCATGTAAGAAAGCTTGTTAAAGAAGGATTAATAGTGAGGGAAGAAAAGGGTATATATCCTAGTTATAGGGCAAATAGAGAAAACGAGGAATTTAAACTTCTTAAGAAGCAAAATATAATCTTGCGATTACATAAGACTGGTTTTATAAAACATGTTGATGAGAAGATAAAACCAAATTGCATTGTTCTTTTTGGCTCAGCAGCTAGAGGGGAGGATATTGAGAATAGCGATTTGGACATATTTATTCAGGCTGCCGTAGTAGATTTGAAGCTAGGAGAGTATGAAAAGCTATTAAAAAGAAAGATCAACATACTCTTTGAGCATAATCTAAAAGAAATGAGTAAGGAGTTATTGAATAATATTATAAATGGCGAGATACTTTATGGGTATTTGAAGGTGTTTTAAATGCTTGAATGGGATGAGAATTCAGGGCAGGTTACTAGGATAAGTGTTGATAAGGAAAAAGCAAGGGCATTGCTGAAGCTTGTAGAAATGCGCGAGAGAGACCTAGCGAAGAAAAATGATGAATTTGCTACACTTATTGTAGAAGGATATTATGAAATTGTAAAAGAGCTAATAACTGCTATAATGGCTGTTGATGGCTGGAAAACACTAAGCCACGAGCTTCTTATTGGCTATCTTGCTAGATTTTATAAAGAGTTTGAATCATCTGAAATCTATCTTATTGATCAGTTAAGGAAGACTAGAAACGAGATTGCATATAGGGGGTTAATGATACAGCCAGATTATCTTAGAAGGAATAGAAAGAATATCTTAGAAATAATATCAAAACTCAAGAAGATAGTAACTGGAAAGATAAGGTAAGTTTTTTATATTAATTGATGCCTATCAGTAGTATGTTAAAAAGAGGATTATCTTTTTTAGGAAGAAACCTGGGAAATAATTTGCTAATATTATTCTTAATAGTTTCTACTACTATAGTCACTGCACAGACATATAGCAAGATTGGAGATGTATTAGCTGCTGGTGACCAGAATGTAAAGATAATAGACATAGGCAGTTCAGACATCCATGTAGATGTTAATGGCCAGAGAGGAACAGTCACATTAAACGAGACAAAGCTGATAAACGGGGCTAATGTCGCCCTTAAAGACATATTTTACCATATAAGTCCAGGAAGCAGGCTGGCATGGGTTGAGGTTGCATTTGTTTATTCTACAAAAGACCTATGCACTGTAAACACTGAATGCGATGATGGTAATCCATGTACATTAGACAGATGTACTGGAAATCCTAAAAAGTGCAGCTATCCCGACAGTCATTTTTTGATAACCTACTGCTTATCCGGAGATAATTGCTGCAATGCTGACTTTTGCGGAGCCAGAGAAGATAGCGATTGTGCAGCAGAGCCTGCATGTCAGGTAGATACTGACTGCATGGAAGACAGGGATAAATCTACAAGGGCTGTATGTAAAAACAATCTTTGCGTCCAGGAAAAAATAACAGTGTGTATTGGGGGGGATGATTATTGCCCAGATGGGTGCTACCATTCAATAACCAGCGATCAAGATTGCAAGATTGATAATAAATGCGTTAGAAATACTGATTGTGATGACAGTAATCCATGCACTACAGACCTGGGATGTTTGGAGAATGAACAGGGGATAAAAGAATGCGTAAGAAAATCTGTTACAGAATGCAAGACAGGAGACCGATGCTGTCCAGAAGGATGCAGCTACTTACAAGATACAGAATGTCCTGCATCTGGAGAGATAAATACACAAACAGGAGGAACGCCGGCTAATGCATGCAGTAGAGATTCTGACTGTGGGCAGGGGAAATGTGTAGACAACAGATGTGACTTTACCCAGGTTGTTGAACAACTAGAAGAGACTGGCTCAGGATTTTTTGCTAAAATCATAAGCTTCTTGAAGAAGCTGTTCCTACCAACCCTTTAGAACAAGTCTCAACCTTTTGAGAAAACGTTGACGAAAAGGGAAAAGCCTTGAGGGAAAAATAAAGCCTTGACGGAAAGAGCTTTTTCCTAAAAACCTCGCAAAAAGAAAAAACCTCGGAAAGAAGCTTTTAGAAAAAGCTTCAGCAAAAAATAGAAAGCAAAAAAATAGAAAGAAAGTTAAAACATACATAAAAATAGCAAAATAAATATAAGGCAAAGAAACATGGAAGAAAGCATGAAAAGAGGACAGGAAGCTTTTGAGTTTCTTTCTACTTATGGAGTTATGGTATTAATAATACTAATCTTAGTTGGAGGGCTAGCTACTATTAACTTCCTCAGTACAGGAAGGTTAATACCTGACAATTGCAACTTTGCTTCAGGATTTGAATGCAATGATTTTAAGGTTACTACGGGAGCAGTAACTGTAGAGCTTCAGAACATATTTGGAGATACTGTTACTATAGACAGCTTAACTGTAGTAAGAGCTGATGGAACTGAATGTACAGTTCCGGTAGCTGGAACTTTGGCAAGTGGCGAGGTCAAGAATTTTATTATACAAGGCTGCAATAATGGGCAGATTGATGAGAAGTTTAATGGAAACATAAAGGTGAATTATCGATTTGGAACAGGCCAGATTTTTACAGAACTAGGAGAGCTTACTGCAAGAGTAGAGGAGACATCTACGTCTACATCTGTAACAACTACTACAAGTACAACAGCCACAACAACTTCAACCTCAAGCACAACAACAAGCACTTCTACAACGACTACATCTACTATCGGAACATCATATTCGAGAGCATTGGGAGCGACTGTTGCAATAGATAATGTATATATTGATCAGGTTAGCCCTGATGGTGGTAGCTTAGATGGCACTGTGGATCTTAGTAATGCCGATACTAGATGGCTGACAAATAGCGAGGATAACATAAATGTAACTGCATGGAACTTCACAATACCAGGTACAGCATCAGTTACAAGCGCTCTGGCAAGCTGTGAGATAGACTGGGGTAATTCAGATTGGGGAGACCTTTCATTCAGCTATTGGACTGGTTCAGGCTATTCTGCATGGTTATGCACCCAGACAATATCTGTTGGAGGAACTTACACCTGCAACCTTTTTGCAAACGGATTAGATACTCCGACAGAGGTAAATAATGCAAGATTGAGATGTAGGATGATAGACAATGGAGGACCAGGAGCTCCTGGATTTTCTATAGACTATATGATGATTAGAGTCGGCTATACAGCATGAGGGTAAATAAGATAGTAAGAGGAACTAAAGTCATTGCTGAGGATGTAAAAGTCCTTGAAACTGTTCAAAGCAAGATGCGTGGATTGATGTTCTCTAAGAAACCTGGAAATAACCAGGCATTTGTGTTTGTAAACAATGAAGAATCTAGGCAAGAAAGCAGCCTGCATATGCTGTTTGTTTTTTATAAGATTGATGTTGTATGGTTAGACAAGGGATTTGAGATTGTAGATTTGAGAGAAGGATTAGTGCCATTTACTCCATGGATTATTCCAAGAAAAGCTGCCAAGTATGTTATTGAGATGAGCAATGGTAAGATCAAAGAGAATAGTTTAGAGATTGGACAGCATATCAAATTTTTATAGAATTTTTATCTTTTCACCATTCTTTACTGTCCTTACGTCTTTTCCAGGTTTATATCCAAGTTCTGAAGCTATATCCAGCAATGGCAATTGTTTCTGATGATCTGACTGGGCTGGGAAAATCATATCTGGATTTACTAAGTTCAGGAAATCATGAATATCTTCCCTGTACATATGTCCAGAAGTATGAATATCTGTAAAAATCCTGACATTTTTCCTGCGCAGCTTGTCCTCTAGTTTTTTCCTGTTGCTTATATTAGGCTCTACTGGAATAGTCTTACAGGAAAAAATAATATGATCATGCTTTTCAAAAGTGAATGGGAAAATATTGTTGGTAATCTTAGACAAGACAGAATTTGGCTCTCCCTGGCTGCCTGTGCATATGATTAAGTTGTCTGACTTGCCATCTTTCTCTATTTTTCTCAGCCTTTTCTTTATCTTCTGACCGTAGCCAATGACTTCTGCTCTTTTTGTAAAGTCTGTAATCTTGACATTGTCTGCTGCGGTAACATAACGCATTATGCTTCTGCCCAGCATTACAGGACGTCTGCCAAGCTTTTCTGAGAAGTCTAATATAGACTTTATCCTTGCAAGATTGCTGGCAAATGTAGTTACAATCATGGCATCTCCTTCATTCTTGATGCCAAGCATAACATCTTTGAGCATTTCGCGAGCAACATTTTCTGAAGGACATTTTCCTGGTGTGGCAGAATATAGAGAATCTATTATTGTTGCCTTTACTTTTCCTTCTTTTCCCAGCTCTTTAAGCCTTTCAAGATTATATGGCTTTCCAAGCACTGGATTATTATCGAATTTAAAATCGTTAGCATATAGAATAATCCCATATTTTGTATGGACAGCTATCAATGCTGTCTGCAATGTAGAATGAGTCATGTTGATAAGCTCTACCTTAATATTTTTTGTCACTTGAATGCTAGAGTTTGGATTTACAGACTTTAACTGGTTAGGCAGCTGATGATTGTCATCTCTCATTATAGATCTTAATAATTCTATTGTATAAGGAGTGCCTATTACAGGAGCATTGTATCTTGAAGCTAGAAATGGAGTGGCGCCAATATGGTCTAGATGGCAATGAGAAATAACTATGCCTTTAACCTTATCCCTGTAAGAATCGAGGACTTTATCATTTGGGATGGCATCAAAAGATATCAACTGGTCGCGAGATGAAGTTTTCCTATCATTTCCTTCTTCCTCAAAATCAACAATCTTCGGCATGTACAAGCCCATGTCAAGAATAATGACTTCATCATCTACCTTCAACGCTGCCATGTTCCTGCCGACTTCAGAATAACCACCGACAGGTATGAATTCTATACCCATGGGATAGATTAAAGATAAAGGATATATAAAGTTATGTCTCTATTGCTCATCTTTATGATATAGATCTAGAATAATTACTTTATTTTCTTCTTTAATGTATTCGTAAGACAATCTGAATGGAGGAATGTAAACTTCTCGAGTTCCCTTTCTCCAGAATTTCATCGGTTTCCCCACTTCAGGGTTTTCTCTAATCTTGGTGAGCTGTTTTATTATTCTATCTTTTAAAGTGTTATCTTTAATCTTAGAGAATGTCTTTTCAAAAGAAGGATGAAAATCCGCCTTTACCATTTTTTAATTTCTTCTAAGAAATCATCAAAATCCATACTCTTAAACTCGCCTTTCTCATATCTTTTATAAGCATCTTCTGTTCTCTTAGCGAATATCAGATCATCTTTTAATTTCTCATCAAAATATTTCTCATTTATGAGTATTATTTCTTCTCCTATCCTTACTATTATAAATTTTTCTCCTTCTTTGAAGCCCTTCCTCATCTCGCTAGGAATGACTATCTGCCCCTTAGAACTCATTTTTGTAATGCTTATTTCTGTCATATTTATCACTATGTAAGATGTATCTTACATCATATATAAACTTTTCTATTTGCGTCTATTTACCCATATAGCCTTCCGCAACGTAATTATAATAGCTTTATACAGCCTATAACAGCTTTCTTAGGAAGAAACCTGGGAAAGAATTAGCTACTTTCTGAATGGGATACTCTAGAGAGTAAAATAGGGCATCGGCTACTAGTATTGTCCTAAAAGGGATAGATTTTTAAGGTTTTTTAACTACAGTCATTTCATGACAACCACAAAAATAGATAATTTGGCTACAGCTGGATTTGTTATAGATGAAGATTTAGATCATATAGAAGGTGATAGAAAGAAAGATTCAAGACTAGCAAGGGCAGCTTATCTTATGACCGTAACAAATTTCAGACATCCGCACTATATGACAACTAAGAGTATAATACGAACTTTTGAGGATTTCCCATTTTGTCTTCCAGTTTTAAAAGAAAAGCTAAAAAACCTAGCTGTATCAACTCCAAGTTTAGAGTATATAGCTGAGTTTTCATTTTGGGTAGAAAAAGATTTTGTTGAAAGAATATATTTATATCCTAGTCAGTATGCTTATGCTTTAAATAATAATAACCCGAATTTAGGAAGAGAATTGAGGAATGCTGTCCGTATCCTTTATAGCGATAAATAAAAACATCTAAAATTTAGGGAAGATGGTTGCATTTAAGCCATTCTATTCTCTTTTATTTATAAACAAGTAGATTACAACTATTAATAATGCCAGAGTGGTTAGCATAGCTACCCACGTCTCTATATAGATTATAGATACTTGGTTGCAGTTTACTGATAACCCCAGGACTGTCTTCTTCAATGTAGGAAGTCCAAGAGTATTGCAGGAAGTATTAATTTTTAATACGTAGAAGAAGAATGCTATGAAGATTAGCAAAGATAATGACAATGATGCTATTAATATGGTGTTTTTGTTGATTAATGAGGAATGCAGTTCCTGCTTTACTTCTTGGATCTGTTTTGGCTGCTGTATCTGCAGTAACTCCGGAGCCTGCTGCTTCCTGTATAATGCAAGTGCGATAGCCTCATCCACATCCTGCTGGGAATAGCCTGAGCTTACCAGGGAATGACGTATGAATTCTTTTGGTTCGTTTCTTTCCAATGCACGTTCTATAGCTCCTAGAAGAGCCTTGTCAATCATGCTAAAATATATCTATTAAATCGTATATATAGTTTTTTATTTACTTAATCTCTGTATCTCAAAATATAACTGCTGCCATGAATCTACTCTTTTTGCTATAGAGCCTGGATTATTATGCTTGTTGTATGGCCAGGAGAACAAGTATCTGTTCTCAACTATCTCCACTAAAGGCTCTAGTTTGTCAAGATCGTCATCTACGTAAAGATCAAGACCTTTGCATGCTTCTGTCTTCGGTAATTGATGTGGAACTCCTATTACAGGAACATATAAGTCATTTTTTATCAACCATTCTTGCGCAACATCTGCACTATCTTTATATCTTGAGGTAATCACCGTAATCATGTGCAATTCTCTTAGTAACCTAGGCAGATAATCTAAGGCTCCTGGAACTTGAGGCATTGACAATCCAAGGTCTTTGTTTTCATATACTTCTTTCTGAACTAGCCTATATTGTTCTTCTGTAAGAAATTTAGGGACTATAAGCTCTTTCTTGAACATATCAGGAGAAATATCTACATTATACATCTTTTTTGTCTGTTCACTCTTTGCCTTACTTGGATCTGTAATGACTCCATCATAATCCAAGCCAATTTCCATAAAAGTTGAGGAGACGAATGGTTTAAATGCTTTACTCCAGTAAGTTTAATATAGTATTTAGCTATCTTCTAGCTCATGAAACAGATTAAGGTTGCTGCGATTGTTGTTTTAACTCTAATTGCTGTATTTTTCTTGTTTGCAGCCATGTATCCAGCTAAACAGTTCTGTACCCAAGTTAAGTATGAATGCACTAATGACGGAGAGATTCAAGGGAATGTCTGTAGCGTGTATAAGCCTGTGTTTGTCAGCATATTATTGAATTA
>CAZTDM010000032.1:3561-8157 GCA_964611795.1 Candidatus Woesearchaeota archaeon | reverse complement strand
GTTGTTGTAATGGTCTTTGCCTTGGTGGCTGCATCCTGGGCATCATTTGCCTTTCTCTTGGTATAACAGGCATTGGAGATTTCCTTTCTGGAATTGCTAATTGAGCTTCTTTTTCGATTGGCATGAATTTGTTTATAGGTAGTTTTGATTCTTTCTCAGGAACAGTTTTTGGCTCGTAAGTTATAGTCTCTGTGAGCTTAGGCATGGCCTCAAGCCTTGGGAATTCTTTAGAATTATTCATAGGCTTAATTGCCTGCTTAATCTCTTTTAGAGAAGGAAATTCTTTAGGTGAATATGGTGGGAAGACGGGGGCTGTCTCTTTAAGGAGGGCAGGAAATTCTGGGAAGGTTACTTCTTCTTTCTTTTTTTTCTTGAAAAATGGCATTATAGTTTCTATAAAAATTATATTACCGTAGCTATATAAACTTTTTTATTGTGCATATACTAATTTGAAGTGTACTCTATTGCTCTGTATCTTCCATGTAGTAAACTATATAATACCCTTGCATCCCCATATTTGACGCAAAATAGGATGACTAAAATGAAACTTACCGATGAGCTATTAAATGAGCTGATAAAAGAGATTGTCGGTAGTGATGCTGTTTCTCTTGTGCAATATATCAAAAATAAAGAGGATGTAAGCGAATTTAAGATAGCAGAAGAGCTTGCTCTTAACATAAATTTAGTAAGAAATATGCTCTACAGGCTAAGTTCACATAACCTTGTCAGTTCTATAAGAAAAAAAGACAAGAAAAAAGGATGGTACATATATTACTGGACGTTTAACCTACCTAGGTCTGTTGAATTAATCATGAAATCAAAAGAAAAAAAGCTTGAGAATTTTAAGAATATGCTTAACAGGATTAGCAGCGAAACATTCTTTGTATGTAAGATAGATGGGACTACACTTGGCTTTGAGTCTGCAATGGAACATAATTTCAAGTGCCCAGAGGATGGAGAGTTGTTGGTGCAGAAAGATAGCAGTTTAGAGATTGAAAGATTAAAAAGAGAGATCGAGAAGCTCCAAATAGATATTACAAGTGGAATTGAGATTGACGAGAAACTGATGGGTATTAGGCGAAAGAAAGTTAAGACTGTTGTTAAGGAAGTGAAGAAAGCAAAACCTAAAGTTAAAGAAAAGAAGAAAGCAAAGCAAAAGACTAAATACATAAAGATAATGAAAAAGAAGCGTAGAGGGAAAAGATGACAGAAGAAAAATTAGAGGATCTAGTTGAAAAACCAAAAGATTCAAGATTTTCTGATCAACTTGTATATTGAATTCCCCTTTACGGATTAGCTAAGGACCTTAATGATCATGTTATAAGAGGACATAATTGCCATGAATGCTTTAGTACGGCCAGACTAATATTTCAAGTTGCTTTATTTTATGCAATAAGTTATTATGGTACTGAGTGGATTATATGAAATTATCAGTAAACTTAACTAACTAGGGCCTAGAAAAACTTTAGCGCCATCTAATGGGCCTAGAGGTATCATATTGAAGATGAATAAGATCATGTTTATTCTTTTTGTCAATGCTAGGAATGCCATCTGTTTCCTGCCCAAGCCATGGCCATATTTTAGAATTACAGCAGATACTAACCAGAGCAGTAGATTTACTGCTGGACCAACAAATGCTATCAATCTGTATTGAAAGTCGTTGCTTATATCTGGAATGTTTACATATCCCGGAGCGATGATCATTAATGGAGAACTTATCAGCTTTAGGAAGATTGCAAGAACCAATCCAAAGGTCCATATTTGGAACTGGGCTGGATAGCCAAATGAGATTGCTGTCAGCTTATGCATTAGTTCATGTATGATAATTCCTGGAGCGGCAACTAATGTAGCAAAGTAAAAATCTCTTAAATCTACCCTGTTTGGATGCATCATATTGTAGACTGTTTTTGGGCGGATAGAAACATAGCCGGTAAATATATAGCCAATGACAGCTGTTACAATAATAAGGTATAATATCTCGAGCGGTGTAATTAAACCAAGAAGATTGTAGGATAGGAATGCCATACATATTTGAACTAACTTTATTATAAAAGGTTTTCTAATAACCTTTTAACAAAAGCTTAACCAAAAAATCTAAGCAAAGGTTTATAAAATAAATCATTTTCAAACAGACACCATGAAAAGATACCAAAGATCGTTTGTATGGGCTTCTCTCTTAGTAGTATTTTCTTTTATATATTTAGCATTCAAATTCCCATCTATTCAAGAGCAAAAAGTTGAGATACTTAGCAAGTTTGCCGATAGATTGGCAGCATGGATGCCAAACATACTCATTGTTGTAATAATATTCATATTTACAAACCTGACAATAAACATATCTGTGCATTTTATAACAAAGTACTTTGAGAAAAGGGGAAAGAAAGAACAAGATTTGTTCTTAATTTTGATTGTTTACAAATATGTAGTGTGGTTCCTTGCAGTTATGATAAGCCTCTCTGTATTGTTCAAGAACTTCGCTTCTTTATTAACATCTATAGGGCTAATTGGCTTTGGGATCACGTTTGCATTGCAAAAACCTATCCTTAATTTTGTGGGATGGCTGAGCATAATAGCAAATGGTCCATATAAGATAGGGGATAGAATAATGATAAATGGACTGAAAGGAGATGTATTCAACATTAAAGTTATGTACACATACCTTAGAGAGGTAAACAACAATGAGGATATAACTGGAAAAGTTGTCACCATACCAAATGAGTTTGTACTAAGCCATGGCACCACTAATTTTACAAGAGGATCTCCATATATATGGGAAGAAGTTTCTTACTCAATAACTTACGAGAGCAACTGGAAGAAAGCAATTAAGATTATAGAAGAGAGCGCAAACGAATTGCTAGGGGAAGAGATGAAGAAATTAGCAGAGGAATGGAGCAAGGTGCACAGAAGATTTGATACAGGAACTTCTGTTTTCGATAAACCAAACATAAGGCTTTCTTTAGAAGATTCTTGGATAAAAATAAAAGTAAGATACTTGATAGACGTGCATAGGAAAAAGGGAGTAAATACAAAATTAAACTCTATTGTGATGGATAAATTTGGAAAGACTAAAGACATAAAGCTAGCCTATCCTCATATGCATGTAATCTTAGATAAGTAAACCAAAAACAATATATATCTTAGACAACACATTTTTATATGCTTTCCATCGGAATGATAAAAGATTTTATAATACTTTTATTGTCTTCCATAGCGCTTATTTATTCTGGACTAATCGTTGTAAAATCGCTTGTTAAATTATCATATAAGATGCATGTAAAAGAATATGTCCTGTCTTTTATCTTACTTGCCCTCTCAACGTCTATACCAGAATTATTTGTAGGAATTACCTCGGCATTACAAAAAAACCCATTGTTATCTCTTGGGAATATACTTGGGGCAAGCATAATGGATGTTACCTTTGTTGCTGGTATAGGCGCTATAATTGCAAGGAAAATAAAAATGAAAAATAAGATGATTAAGAGCACTTCAATTTACATGGTGGGAATTGTCTCTTTAATGATATTATTAGCCCTAATAGGCAACCAATTATCTAGAATTGATGGAGTAATATTAATAGCTGTATTTTTCTTTTATATGGGTAAGCTGTATAGGCAAAAGACAGAGACTAAACCTTTAGGAAAGAAAACAGAGAAGAAAGTCCTTGAAGAAGATGGTATGAAGGACAATAGAAAGCTAGTCAGATTCTATAAAAGAATAAGAGATGAGACCTGGTTTAATATCATACTATTCATAATTGGAATGACTATTGTATTCTTAAGTGCCTGGCTTGTTACAAACTCTGCAGTCAATATAGCTAATGACCTTTCTCTGCCAATATTGTTGATAGGAATGATAATTGTTTCAGTAGGAACTACCTTACCTGAACTAGTAATTGAGGCAAGAATATCTTTAGCAAAGAGATGGAACATGTCTTTCGGAGACCCAATGGGCAGCGTAGTCGTAAACTCTTCATTGATATTAGGGATAGTATCTTTAATAAGCCCTATAATGATAGATTCTATTTTGTTTGTCTTTGGTGCAATGTTTTTAATAGCTAGCACAGTTATACTGGCTATAATGATGAACACTAAGAAAGAGATCACCTGGAAAGATGGGTTGGTATTGTTGTTAGTTTACTTTATCTTTTTGATAGTGCAGCTAAATCTAAAGTCTATATTATCTATTTAGTAAACTATTTATAGTATTGACTTATATTTATAGTTAGAAGAGAGGTGTACAAATTTGGGTGAACTAAGAAGGGATTATATAAGAGATAGCTGGGTTATAATATCTCCAAAAAGAGGAGCAAGACCAAGACAGTTTATAACTAATTCTAGAAAGAAAGAAGACAAGAAATGCTTTTTTTGCAGGGGAAATGAAAGCCTGACTCCTCCCGAGACTTACAGGGTAGAGGAGAAGAAGAAATGGATAATAAGATGCTTTCCAAACAAATTCCCTGCTGTGAGCGAGGAAGACCAGCCTAAGCTAAAGATAGTAAATGAGTTTATCAGATATCAATTTGCATATGGCTGGCATGAGGTAATGGTTGACAGCCCATGGCATGACAAGCAGCTTTCTGATGTTCCAGATGAGCAT
>CAZTDM010000032.1:0-3551 GCA_964611795.1 Candidatus Woesearchaeota archaeon | reverse complement strand
ACTGCAGGCTTATTCTGATAGGGTTACAGAGCTGAGCAGGAACAAGGACATAAAGTATGTTGCTGTCTTTAAGAACTCTGAGATGGAAGCAGGGACGTCAATCTTGCATTCGCATAGCCAGTTGATAGCATATAATCATGTGTCCAGGGTTGTATTGGAAGAGGTCAGGGCTGTAGCAAGGTTCTCTAAGTGCCCTTATTGCAGCATAATCAGGATGGAGGGAAAAGGAGATAGGCTGGCATTTGATAATAAAAGAGCTATTGCATTTGCACCTTATGCATCTAGATATCCTTATGAGCTTGCGATATTCCCAAAAAGACATGTGCATAACATCACCGAGCTAAGAGATGATGAGCTGCTTGGGATAGCCAGGGTAGTAAAACAGGCATTGGTAAGACTGAAAAGATTAAACGCACCTTACAACATGTACTTGCATAATGCTCCTCTCGGAGAAGAATTGCATTTCCACATGAAGATTAATCCCAGGACTAGCATATTTGGCGGGTTTGAATTGTCTACAGGAACCATAATCAATACTATTGCTCCTGAAGATGCTGCTAAGTTCTACAGGGGAGAGATAGACGTATGATTAGATTGGCAAGAGCACCAGTCAGGATAGATTTTGCTGGTGGGACAACAGATATTTATCCATTCACGCATAGATATGGTGGATGCGTATTAAATGCTGCTATCAATAGATATGTTAATGGCAGATTAGTTTCTACCAAAGATGATACTAAGCTATCTTACAATGCTAATATACCTACAGGGTCTGGATTGGGAACTAGCAGTGCCATGAATGTTGTGTGGCTTGGATTAGTCAGCCAGATTAAGGATAAGAAGAAGATTGCTGACACAGTTTATAGGTTAGAGCAGGATATGGGGGTGGTTGGTGGGAAGCAAGATCAGTATGCTGCTGCTTTTGGAGGAATAAATTATCTTGAGTTTCAAAAAGATAAAACAATAAGAAAAGAAATAGTTCTTGAGAAGAAAACATTGAAGAAATTAGAGTCTGGCTTGATACTGGCATATGTTGGAAAGCCAAGATATTCAAGTAGAATAAACAAACTAGTCATTAATAACCTGAAGAAGGGACATAAGAATACTATTGATGCTCTGAAGAACGTCAAAGAAATTGCTGTCGAGATGAAAGAAAGCCTTGAGGGGAGTAACCTTAAGAGGTTTGTAAGATTGATGAATGAAGAGTGGATAAACAGGAAAAAGCTGCATCCAATGGTTACAAACCCTAGACTAGACAGGCTTATCAGATTAGGAATGGAGAATGGAGCGATAGGCGCTAAGGTTTGTGGGGCTGCTGGCGGGGGAAGTATTTTGTTCTATCGCGAGAATAAACCGAAAGTTATAAATAAACTCAGACACGAGAAAATCATAGACTTTAAATTTGATTTTAATGGGTTACTAATTAAGGAGGTGATGTGATTGAAAATTGCTTGGGTGAGTGCTGAATGGCCACCCCACCAAGGAGGGATAGGGACTTATTCTCTCGATATTGTTACGGCTTTGAGAAGACTAGGACATCATGTTGAGATAATATGCTATACAGATGGCGGGAAGAGGGGAGAGAAACATGTTTGGCCAGTACTTGATTTGAAAAAACCTAATTGGAGCGAGACTTTATACAAAACTATCAAGAAAATTAACCCTGATTTAGTGCATGTCCAGCATGAATATGGGATGTACATCAATGACGGAGATTATAGTTTCTCTTTACTGAGAACCTTGTTCAAGTTAAGGTTTACTGAAGAAAATTTACCATTAATAATGACTTACCATAGCGTTTATAGATTGCTTAGCAGCATGGAAAGCAAGTATATGGACATATCATTAAAGATTATTGATGCAGGGGTAGTGCATGAGAGATACCAGTTTGAGCTGTTACCAATGAATATCGGCAGAGTGCCTGAGAATGTTTATGTAATACCGCATGGAGCCAAGGATATTAAACCTTATCCAAATGCTAAGAGAGACCTTGGACTTGAGGATAAAAAGATAGTTGGTATGATTGGATGGTGGGAAGAAGATAAAGGTTTTCACAGGGTTGTAGAGATGTGGGCAAACATAAAGAAGAGTCTAGGTGGGGATTGGATGCTGGTTGTTGCCGGAGGAGCGAGGTTAGGAAGCTCAAGCGGCAGGCAATTTAGGCCTAGGTTAATGAATGCTATCGAAAGTTCTAAGGCTAAAAACAGCATTAAAGTAATAGAGGGAGCTTTTAATCCAGAGCAATATGACAAGATATTATCTTCATTTGACATAATGGTATTGCCTTACAGGAGAGCAAGCCAGTCTGGCAACCTTGCGCATGGGTTTGCCTTAGGAGTTCCTGCTGTAGTAGACGGCTTAGAGGGATTGAAAGCTGAGATCGAGGAGAGCAGGGCTGGGTTGGCAGTAGCTCCCGGAGACGACATAGAGCTTGAAAGAGCAATAAAAATATTAATGACTGATGATAACCTTAGAGAGAAGTGCAGCGAACGAGCTAGAAAATATGTTACCAAGGCTATAAGATGGGATATAGTTGCAAAAAAACATGTTGAACTATACAAAGAGGTCGTGAGGTGGAAGAGAGAGGAACCTTTAGTGTTCAAAAAAGAGCATGGATATGATTATAAGTAATGCTAAAAAAGAGCTCTCATGGGTTGCTTATGTTGCAACTTATCCACCGAGAGAATGTGGAATAGCGACGTTTACAGAAGACCTTACTATATCTATGGATAGGAGGTTTAACCCTGCCTTAAGATCAAAGGTAATAGCTATAAATGACAATGGAAGCAGCACTTATAACTATAATAAGAATAAGGTAAAGGGACATATTGATGAGAGCGATGTCGAGGCATATATTGATGCTGCTAAGTACATCAATAATTCTAAGAAGATACAACTAGTCAACCTGCAGCACGAATTTGGCATCTTTGGAGGAACTTATGGTGAATATGTAATACCTTTCTTAGAGGCATTAACCAAGCCTGTTGTTACCACATTCCATAGTGTCTTGCCTAACCCGGATGAAAGAAGGAAGAAAGTAGTACAGGCAATCGTAAAAAGAAGCTCGACAATTGTTGTTATGACTAACTCTGCAGTCGATATTCTTGTCAAAGATTATGAGATAAACAGAAAGAAGATTAGGGTTATCCCGCATGGCGTGCCAAATATAACTTTTAGAGACCCTAGGCTGGTAAAAAAAAGCCTTGGATTGCAGGACAAGCTAATATTAAGCACTTTTGGGTTATTAAGCAGCGGAAAAGGAATAGAGTATGTAATACAGTCATTACCTAAAATAATAGAGAAACATCCTAATGTACTTTATCTTATCATCGGAGAAACACACCCACAAGTAAGAAAATATGAAGGCGAAGAATACAGAAACAAACTTAGGGGAATGGTTGAGCAGCTTGGATTAAAAGATCATGTCAAGTTCTATAATAAGTACTTAACATTAAATGAGATCATAAAATATTTGGGAGCGACAGATGTTTACATATTGTCAACCCAAGACCCAGAACAGATATCAAGCGGGACGCTAGCTTATGCTGTTG
>CAZTDM010000031.1:0-8583 GCA_964611795.1 Candidatus Woesearchaeota archaeon | reverse complement strand
TGCTTAGCTCTCACGTGAGATACCGCGTCCTTCAGGGCGCGGAGTATCATTTTAAAAAAAAGAAAAAAATTACTGCTTATTTGGCTTTATAGAAAACTCCTAGAGATACTGCTCCAATCACTATGTGCAGTATTGAAGTTGCTGAGTTTATGTTAAACCAAGAAGCCAGTAATCCACTAACACCAGGTATGTAGCCTAGTACTCCTAGCACGACACCAATCCAACCTATGTATTGGTTGTATGTCTTGCCGTCCCCCTTCATACCAGCGTATATACCGAATGCTGCAGCTATCAAATGAAGGATGCTCTGCCATATGTTTACTCCAAATCCAAGTATATTTTGAGTAAACAAGCCCCATACACCAATAACTGCAAGTACTACACCTAGAACTAAAGCGTAGGTCTTTTGTATGCTTTTAGCTATATTTATCACCTCTTTAATTAACTATTGTTACGTTTGCTAGATATTTAAACATTTTGTACTTTCTGAGAAGTAAGAAAATCTCCAGTTATATAATTTTTATTGAGGATGCAAGATGCTTATGCTCTTTTGTTTTTATTAAATCCTTGACTAATTGCTCTGGTTTTGTATAATCTCTATTGATTAAAACATAAGCTTTATTTCCTTCCTGCTTTACTTCATGGTTTTTCCATGCTTTCTTGAATGATGTAAGATGCTTCTCATTTTCTATTGGAGGACCGTAGTGCTTTTTTAATTTTGATAAAGACTTTTTATCCAAGACATAGTAGAAAACTGCCTTCTTATCATGGAATTGGATGTCTGCATTTATAAGTATAAATCCAGATCTGACTAATTGCTTGCCTATATGCTCAAACAACTTGAGGACTTTGGCTCCTGCTATATCTGGCTTGTCATCTCTTAAAGCAGCTTGCAGCATTATTATCTTTTTTGATTTATGGCTGCGAGCTATTGCCACTTTTGTAAATGGCTTGAAGATGAAAAAGTCATTGCTTTGATGCTTGAGATATTGCTGGCATAATTGCCTTAATTTCTCATATTTTTCAAATGATAAAGCAGCTGCTGCATTCCTGTCTGGCTGGACAGGATCTATGAGTATTAAAGGAGACATGATCTTTGATATGTTCAAATCTGCAAATGGATCTTTATGGAAGTTATAGATGTCAATAACTTCCTTTGGCTTCCATCTTGATGCTGCTTTTAATAGATCAAGGAATGAACCATAATGTATTATTAGAATCTCAAGCACATATCCTGAGAAACCTTTTATATAAGACTCTGCGCCATAAAGATTATTTGCCATGCAGAAAAGCTTTGCCTTACGTATATCATCTGCCAAGCCTTTTATGTTCTTTCCAACCCATTCTATATGCAATGGAGAAACGTCTGTAATGTTCTTTGCTTCTGCATATGTCCTTATGTCCAGTATAGGGATAATTTCTATGTTATATCCTTTGTGTTTAATCTGGAAATAATCGCGAGAGCCATGTAATCTAATGAGGCCTTTAAATTTGTTTTTCAGGCTCTTATGAAGGATGTCTGATAATTTATCGCTCTTCTCGTTGTATTTTGCATAATCAAATTTTACGTAAATATCTATGTCATGAGTGTCAGAAAGCCAGGTGTTCTTTGCTCCTGAACCCCCAAGGATTATTGTAGTGTCTTTTAGCCTTATATTAGAGATTATCTCATTAGCAACATCATTTATCTTCTTAGCCTCTTTATCTGATGGAGAAAAGTTCATAGAATAACTATACCATATTTGTATTTAAATATAGCGCAAAAAATAAGAAGTATAATTAGAAAAAATTATTGTAGATTAATCAAGTATATTTTTATACTTTTTCATTATGTTATCTTTATCATCAAAATTATACTTTTTAATTATGTTCTCATCCAAATAATATTTCTTATTAACTTTATTATAATCCATATAATCAATAATGTTACCATACAAACCTTTTGATTTCCATTGGCTTGTTTTAAAAATTCCTGATTCTCCTCTTCTATATTGCAATGCCCTATCAATTAAATATAATCTATCTGCTAAATTCTTTAATAATCCTTGTCTATGCTCATTTGTAGATGGATCTCTAACTTCCATTGCTTTAAGATGAGCTTGGATAGGATCTTCTAACACACCCATTTCTGGTATAGCCATATATGTGTACTTTAAATATTGCTGGCTTGTTATTGGGTTAATAGTTTGAGTAGCTTCCAGTCTATTATTCATTGATTCTTGTAACTTATCTATTAAATCGTCTGTCATTTTTGAATTACCTCTTGAATTAGTATGATTTTGGGTATATAAACCTTTCGATTTGTTATTACTTAAAAGAGACTAAAAACTATTGGTATTAATCAGCTATACCTTTCTTCTTTCCAGATATCTCCATGATTATGATAGCCGTTCTTTTCCCAGTAGCCAATCTCCTGTTTCTCTGTGAATCTTATCTCTCTTAGCCATTTTGCTGATTTCCAGCCGTATAAGAATGGGACTATCGCCCTTAATGGCTTTCCATGTGATGGTTCCAGCCAGGCATCTTCATACTTGTATGCAAGCATTACATCTTTGGCTCCTTCTTTCCCACCTCCAACTGTTAGAAGCTCTTTCAACGCTAATGAAGTAGTATAGTCATCCATGCATTCAAATGTTACGAATCTTGCCTTGCTTGCAGGCTTGACTATCTTGCAGAAATCAATAAATTTGATGCCTGTCCACTTGTTATCTAGCTTTGTCCAGCGAGTTACACAGGAAAAATCAGAAACCTGGCTTTTTTCAGGTAGCTTGAGAAATTCTTTCCAGGAATACACTCTTGGATGCTCTACCTGTCCTGTAACTTTCAGCTGCCATGTCTGCTCATTAAACTCTGGAATATCTCTGTAATACAGGACACATAGGTTAGGCACCTTAATCTGGCCTGGAGGAATCCTACCTTCTCTTCCTTCTTTGAATATTTTTTCTATCATAGTTAGAACCTACGGTTCCGACACCTCCCTTATATCTCTGTTAATTTTAATCTTCTTTCTTTTGGAACATAATTAATTAATGTCTTATCTTTAACATAACCGCATCCCAGATAATCTTCTTCGTGTTTTATTAAAACATATCCTTTCAAGTTAGTATCTATTGGCAAATTCTCACCTGCTATCCAGTATAGTACTTGCTCGTTATCCAGGGTTAATATATTTTTCCCAGATTTACTGCCTATTAACTGGCTTGCTTCTATTGATAAACGAAGGCTGTTATTTCTAACTTCTCCAAAATACAAGCCCAGATTGTTAATTCTGAACTTTTTAGTGTCTATTTTGCCTAGATCCTTGCTAATAAGATAGATATCGTCTTTATTCTTTAGAAAAGCATAGTCTAGCTTGGCTGTAAAATCGAATTGTGACTTTAATAATGATAAAATCTCTTTAGTTTCTTTTGAATTAAGAATACGGAAGTTTTGCATTAAATCAATTAAAAAATGATGATTTAAATTAGTTTCTAATATTCTGATACCTTAGGCAATCCAGTTACTTTAGGCAATCCAGTCCCGCCACAAGTATTCTGGCCGCCTGTGGTGCAGTAATCATTAATGACGTTTATTGCAAGAACATACAGATTTTTCTTGAAATATTCCTGCTTTGAAGCCTCTTCCAGTAATTGATCAACATTTAATTGTTTTTGTTCTAGGAGTTTTGCAAGAACCTGAGCCTTGTACATCGGTTCAAGAAGAATATTAGCATCTGGCTTAATTTTTTCCTCAGTGAGTCTTACAATCCTGCCTTTATATTCTTTTAGTTTAGCTTCTAGGCTTTTTATCTTGGAAACCTCTTCTGGCAATTCTAGTATTTCTGGAAGCATCATTTTAACACCTGTTTGAGACTTTGTCGTCTCTGTCTACATCTGGAAGCTTGATTGTCTTGGGGTCTTTCTTGTAAATATCTGGGTTTAAATTACGTACTCTATTATCATATGCTTCCCAGAATTCATCTGAAAGCCTTGTTTTTTCACAGTTTCCATAGCTATTAAAGTTTACTGCTGGATTATATTTGATTTCTATTACAGGAGCAGAATTAACCTTGTAAACTATATCTTGCTTCCTGGCTTGGCTGCCAATCCTATTAAATTCTGACACACCAATTACCAATGTTCCAGCTATCAAAGCAACTAAAGAATTACTAGTGGTTAGCAACCTGCTCTTAGGCATCATTTTAATGCTTGCTTGAGACTTTACCATTTCCATCTATGTCACGAACCTTTAAAGTTTGCAAGTATCTGCCTTCTTTCAAGCCTGGATTTTCTGAATACATTCTTTGCAAGCATGCATCATAGAATGTATCTCCCCTTCGTATATTTTTTGAATTCTCATTCCTGCAATAATCCCATGGCCTTGCTTCCTTTGGATTATGTGTTTCTATTATACCTGCTTTGTTTACTTTATCATAAACAGCCATTTCATTTTTGTTTTTTATATTGGTAATTGCAAATAATGAACTTATAATTGCACCTACCATTGCTGCCTTCAATGGTGAGATCCTACCATTAAGTCTATCTTCTAAATCTGTCATTTTAGTTTCCTGAATAATCGTATTCTTTTATTCTATAATTGCCTTGCGGCAGAGTTTTTGCAACTATTTTTTCTAGATGGCCATTCAAAGGAATGTCGCTAACTAAAACTTCTCCGTCTCTGAAATAAAGTTTAACATAGTCTGTTGGATTAATTCCACGAGCTATTAAATGATTTCTTAATGTCTCATGTAAGCTCTTTGCAGCCATCTTATTATTTACTGTTATTTGTTTCATTTTATTTACCCCTTTATGTGTTGTGATATATATTTAGTAATATATATGTTATAACTTATATATAAAGGTTTTGAAGGCTATAAACTGGCTATAATGGTTATATAAGGGTTATTAGCATATATTTGATGTCATTTATAAAGCATAGATATACTTAAAAACAGCAGCTATATAGCTGACAGCATGTATAAATTAGGCAATATCTATTATGTGGATTTTAACAAAAAAGACTATCCGCTTGGACTTGTTATGGCTGGTGTGGCTTTCACTTCTATGGTGTATATTGGCATGTATGTCTTGCCAACAAAGAATGTAGGCATGCTGGAAAAAACAGTGCTAAAGCTTTATGTAAAACGAGATAAGACTGCTGTCGACTTCTCATCAAAAGTTATTTAAATCTAGCTAAAATCCTATGGTCATGGCGTTAACAGCTTCTGATTTGATATTGAGGTTTGCCCTGCAGAATGCTATAAGATACAATGGCAAGGCGAGCAGCAGCTCCATAATCGGCAAGGTCATAGCTGCAGATCCTAGTTTAAGAGAGATTGGAAGCGAGCTGAACAAACTTGTTGATGATATTGTAGCAGAGGTCAATTCTATGCCTATTGCAGAGCAGAGGAAGAAGCTGGAAGAGATTGCTCCTGAACTGTTGGAAGAGAAGAAGAAAATAGAGATTAGAAAGCTGCCAGATCTGAAAAATGTATCTGGTAGGGTAGTTATGCGTTTTGCCCCTAATCCTAACGGACCATTGTCTCTAGGACATGCTAGGCCTGCATTACTGAACTGGTTCTATGTGGAGCAGTACAAGGGCAAGTACATATTGAGATATGATGATACAGACCCTGGGAAGGTAAAGCCCCCTGTGAAAGAGGCATATGGATGGATATTAGATGATCTGAAATGGCTGGGAATAAAGCCGGCAGCAGTTGTAAAGGCAAGCAGAAGATTGAATGTTTATTACAAGTATGCTGAGAAGCTCATCATGATAGGCAAGGCATATGTCTGCAGTTGCGAGGCTGAGCTGAAAAGTAAATTGCTGCTGCAGGGAAAAGGATGCTTATGCAGAGACTTTCCTCCAGATGAGCAGATGAAAAGATGGAAGAAGATGCTGAGCAAGTCTGGATACAGGGAAAGAGAGGCTGTATTAAGAATCAAGACAAATCTTGCAGACAAGAATCCAGCTGTAAGAGACTGGGTAGCATTCAGGATAATAGATGACTGCAAGCATCCCCTGAAGAATGCAAAGGTGTGGCCATTATTGAACTTTAATTCTGCAATAGACGATCATGATTTCAAGATAACACATATTGTGAGGGGGATAGATCTTGCTGTAAGCGATGACAGGCAGAAATATGTCTATGAGTATCTCGGATGGAAGTATCCTGAGACTATGTACAATGGAAAGCTGTTTGTATCTGGGATAAGAAGCACTTCAGAATCTGACAAGATGATCAAGAATGGAGAGCTTACAGGATGGGATGATCCTAGACTAGGAACTTTAATGGCCTTAAGAAAACGGGGATTCCAGGCAGAAGCCATTCGTAAGTTTATATTCGAGCTTGGATTGAATAAGGGAGACATAAATGTTAGCATAGATATTTTGGCTAGCCATAACAAGAATGTAATTGAGAAGAAAGCGAATAGGTACTTCTTTGTAGATAATCCAATCAAGATAGAGATAAGGGATGCTCCTAAGATTGAGGCTAAGCTGCCTTTGCATCCTGACGATACTAAACGAGGATTCAGGAGATTCGAGACTAATGGAAGCTTCTACATTAAGGATAGTTTGATATTGCTAAGAACATATAGGCTTATTGGATTGTTCAATTTCAGGAACAAGAAGTTCTTGAGCAAGGAATATGATGAGAAGATGAATGCTAATCTGATACACTGGGTGCCTGCTAATGACAATATGAAGGCAGAGGTTGTTATGCCTGATAATACTATAGTCAAAGGGCTGATTGAGAGGAATGCTGAGAAGATTAAGGTTAATGAGGTTGTACAATTGTATAGGTTTGGCTTCTGCAGGCTGGATAAGAAAGAAGAGAATAAGCTAGTGTTTTATTATGGGCATAATTAAGATCCTTTCTTAGAAAAATAATCTTCTACAACTTTCCTTGTTTTGTCCCAGACCGCCACTTCTTCTGGCCTATGCTCTTGTAAAGAATAACCTGGAATTGTCTGGAATCTAATTGATGATATCTTTTCGGGATTGTCAAATGAATTTACTGTGTCGAATGAGGAAAAGGCAAACGTCTTTCTTAATGTAATTCTGCCTGAGTATTTAAGACCATTATATTCGTGAACAGGAAAATTAGGATTTGCACTATGGGTTACTCTTTGGCTGGATTCTGCTGTATAGTCGATGTCAGAATCTAAGTTTACTGAAATCATATCTAAAAGATTCTCAAATAAAGGCTTGTTAATCGGCTTAGGAAACTTAATTTCAGATTTTGCTAATAATTCATCAAGGTCATTCATATAGATAATAAGATGGAAAGAAATAAAAGCTTATCTATTATACTTTCTTATCTCTTTATAAGGGGCTCTCTGGGACTGTTTTGTGTTTACCATAGAGAAGTATTCTTTTGTCTTATCTGCAATCTGCTGCCACAGCTCTTGGCTGCCTGACAAGAACCTTAGACCTATAACGAATGTTGGATGATCCTTCTCCTGAATGCTTGAGAACAAGACGTTCTCTAGACTCTGATTATATAGCCTAGCAACAATGCCTATGGAATCTGTTGAGAGATGAGAACTTAAGTTTGAATTTTCTGCATATGTGTTGCTTTTGCCTGTTCTTAGATTGTATTTCATTTCGCATTTAAGCATGTCTGGAAGATATAGCAATAGGTCTTCAATTGTTTCCCTTCCTGCAAACCTATGAAACAGTATTCTTTTATTATCTATCATACTGATATACAAAATAAAAAGAAATATAAATCTTACTTTTTCTTAGAAAAATAATCTTCTACAGCCTTTCTGACAGAATCCCAGATCTTTATTATATTATCATCATATTGTTTAGGCACTTCAAACGTTATAGAGTCTAGAATTGGGGCATAACTGCTACTATTGCACTCAAAGCATGTTTCAGCTTTTGTTGAATAATCCTGGATTGTACCCTTCAATCCTACTATGCTGGTCTTGGCTGTAAGTTCTCTTCTAGGGTTTCTTGAAATGTGCTCTGATAGGACCAGCTTATAATCCACCTTGTAGTCTAGGTTTTTACATAAATATTTTGCAAGCTTTTTAAATATCCTAAAATCTATCCTTTTAGGTAGTCTTATCTCTGCTTTTCCGAGTATAGATTCAAGATCTGTCATCTATGTAATAAAGATAGAGAAGAATAAAAAACTATCTAATAAGTAAAATAAAAAAAAGAAAAATAACGATAATCAGTCTTGATTAAGGCTTAAAGCTTTAATTAGAACTTCTTATGGTTTCTGTAACAGTCTTTACAATAGACTGGTCTTCCTTCAGTTGGTTTGAAAGGAACTTCTGTTTCTTTACCACAGTCAGAACATACTGCCTTGTGCATTGCTCTTTCCCCACCAAAACTGTTGTTGAATCTTTGCATTTATATTCACCTTGTTGCGTTAGTCATACAATATAAGAACCTAGCACTTATCAACCCCTATATTCTAAGAGTTAACCCCCAAGTGTCTTATCATCTCCTTGAGCCTTTTAAGCCTAGAAGACTTGTTGTATTCTAATGATTATTGTTGGATTTATTGTTTATAAAGGTATGCATTGCGCTGGCTCAGTCCTGAATCATAGCAAATTATATTAATATGATAACCCTTAGCCGTAA
>CAZTDM010000030.1:0-8722 GCA_964611795.1 Candidatus Woesearchaeota archaeon | reverse complement strand
GGCAGATACATAGGCATAGAAGAGCTGGCCAAGATATGTAACATTGGCTCCATAGGCATAGTTAAAGATAGATTGTTAGATCTTAAAAAAGACTACGAATCAAGAAATACAGCGCTTGAATAAAGAGAGGAAGATAATAAATGGCGTCTGAACATAAAAGGAAGCTATGGCCACATAACCAACAAGATACTGTCTGACTCCGAGCTAGACTCTCCGACAATGAAGACACTTGCCGTCATCGCTTACAAACAGCCTATAGAGCAATCAAAAGTAATTAAGGCTAGGGGTAATTCTGCTTACGATCATATCAGGCAGTTAAAAGAGCAGAACTTTATTACTGCAGATATCTCGGGCAGGACAAGGATACTAAGGCTTACCAAGACGTTTTACGATTACTTCGATGTTAATAAAGAGGAGATCAAGGCAAAATTAGAACAAGATCCAAACATTAAGGAAGCGCTAGAAAAGCTTCCAGGATAACATGCTGAATAAAAGAGCTTATAGCTACCTGCTGGTTATTCTTGCTCTAGCTTTGATATTAAGAATTTATTTCTCTTTCCAGTCAAGTTACTTTAGCTCCGATGAAGCATATTTCAACATAAGGCACACACAATATATTCTGGATAATGCTAAGCCAATGACATATGATGAGCTAAGCTACTCAGGTAGGCAAATACCATACCCCCCATTATTCCATTATCTACTGGCATTTTTCTCTTTAATATTTCCTATAGCAATAGTGGCAAAAATATTGCCTGCCATATTTGCTGTGGCAACATCATTTGTTATTTACATCATCTCATATGAGATGACTAAAGATAATATAGCAGCTCTATTCTCTGCTCTATTCTCTGCTTTTATTCCGATATTTTTTCAAAGGACACTTAACTCAGCATCAGTCTATTCTCTGGCAATATTGATATTCTTCCTGATGATTTACTGCTTGATAAAACTAAGAGAAGAAAGAGCATACTTGGTCTACTTTGTATTTCTATCTATCCTATTTCCTCTTACACATCCAATCTCCTTCCTATTCTTATTATCTTTGTTAATTTACTCCCTTACCTTAGTTTCTGAAAATCTTATTATAAGGAAGACTTTAAAAGAAGCAATCATCTTCTCTATACTGTCTATCCTTTTTATTCAATTCCTAATTTTCAGAAAATCTTTCTTGGCTAACGGTCCATCAATACTGTGGCAGAATATTCCGCAGTACGTCCTGGATATGCAGCTGAATAATTTCAGCTTAACGCAATCAATATACAGCATGGGCATCCTGTCTGCTATATTCGGTGCAATTGCAATATTGCTAATTATCTTCACAAGCAGAAAAGATTCTCATATCCTGATTGTTAGCATGGTATTATCTACATTAGCCTCTATTCTAATGAAATTAATAAGTTTAGAAGATGGCTTGCTGTTCTTGTCGCTTACATTAGCTTTATTATCATCTATATCCATTTCAAAGTTGCTGAACTACCTGGACATTACCAAGATAGCAAGTAAAAAAAGCTATGTAATCTACTCAATAACTTTGCTGTCATTAATATCATTCGTTGTTCCAAGCATATTCGCAGCTAGAGACGTAATGGCTTCAGTCCCAGAGAAGATAGATATAGAGGCATTAGAATGGATTGGCAACAACCTGGAGGGAGACTTAGTTATTGCAGCAAGGCCAGAAGAAGGAAATCTAGTCTCGTATTATACGGGTAAGAAGAATGTTGCAGATGAGTATTATGTGCTAGCTCCAGATACTGAAAGAAGATTACAATCACTAGAAAGCCTATATAAGACAGGCTCTGAATTTGAAGCCTTAGATATAGCGCAATCCTACAATATAGACATTGTATTTATCTCTGAGAAGACAAAGAGCAAATACAACATTGACGATCTAGCATATGCCCCGGGTGTAAGAAGATGTTTTGACAGGAGGAAATATGACGATTTCGCAAAAATCTACCAAGTACGCAAATGCTAGTACTATCTTATTGTTTATTATAGCTCTATCATCTTTGCTTGCAATATCTATCATCCGGAATTATAACCACAACGACATATTAGCTGGAGAGAGCAGCTATAATATTGCCAGGTTAGCAAAAGACATACAATCAAGAAATAACCTTATTTTCTATGACAGGCTTAGCTATAATGGCAGGATTCTATCATTGCAACAGGGCACCCCGTTAACCATAGCGCTATTCTCCAAACTGTTTAACATATCTGTTGATACATCATGCAGAATACTTCCAATAATTCTTGGAATGATCTCACTAATAGTATTTTATTTAATTGTAAGAAAATTGCTGGAGAATAAAACATCTGCGCAATTAAGCATATTATTCCTGCTTCTCTCCCCCCCATTCCTGTATACATTTTCAACATGCAATACACGCATGCTGCCTATAACAATAACGCTTCTTGGTATTTCATTCCTGCTGTACAAGAAGACTATTCCTGCAGCTATAGCCTTTTCTATTATTCCATTATTTGGGACACTCAATTCAATGATTGCCCTGGCACTATTCTTTATTCATGTTATTGTAAGAAAACAAAACACAACATTTTTCTTTTTAATCTTAGCAATTAATATAATCCTGATTGGATTGCTTAATATTCCTGTAATAAAGGCATATGGCATGCCATCAATGCTAGATTTCAAGATAAAAGAACTTGGCCTGAACTTTACATTCCAGAACTTTATTGCAGAGCTAGGCGGATTATTTGGGTTAAGCATATTCTCTATAATGCTGGCTTTATCAGGGTTTGCAGCGATGTGGAAAAAGAAATTCCATTATCTTACGATATATATTGCCTTATTCCTCTTTATCCTTCTTTCAACCTATCTTATATGGCCAATAATACACCTTAATTTCTTAATCTCTATCTTGGCAGCAATTGGCTTAATAAATCTTAGATCAATAAAATGGGAATCAAGATTGATAAAAAACCTTACAATAATTATCCTGCTTTCTGGATTAGTCGTAACATTTTTGATACACATAAACTCTATCTCAAACCTGCCTCCCAATCAGGATATAATAGACAGCCTAGAAGCTTTAAATGCAGAATCTAATCCAGAAGATGTTGTACTTAGCCATTATTCTAATGGTTTCTGGATAGAGTCAATCGCTTCTCGTCCAGTACTGATGGATTCTAACTTTGTATATGCACCAGGCGTTAATGAGAAGTACATAGATACTCAGAAAATATTTAGCTCAAGGTCGATAGATGAGGTTGCACCGTTGCTTGAAAAGTATAGGATAAAATACATATGGATAACTAATGATATGAAGTCTGGAGAAACCTGGAAGAATGAGGAAGATGGGCTGTTATTTTTGTTAAAATATAACACAAGGTTTAAAAAGTTGTTTTCCAACCAGAATGCTGAATTATGGTGGTATATAGGTGAGTGAGCATGATAACCATATCTAGAATAATAATCTGGTCTGCATATCTTTTGTCATTATACTTTCTAGTATTCTGGCTTCTGGTTTATTTAGACAAGGGAGTGAAGTCTATCTCAAAAAGTATGAGCTATTTTCCAAATGTGACCATAGCTATTCCAGCATATAATGAGCAGGATAATATAAAAGATGCTATAACCTCTGTAGTAAATCTAGATTATCCAAAAGATAAATTAGAGATAATAGTTGTTAACGATGGCTCTAAAGATAATACAAAAGAAAAAGTCCTAGAATCTATCCAGGAGAATAAACTATATAATATAAAGCTGGTAAATCAAGAGAACAAAGGCAAGGGAGCAGCCTTAAACCACGCACTAAGACTAGCAACAGGAGAGATATTTGTCTGTCTTGATGCAGACTCTGTAGTTAAGGAATCTACATTAAAAAGAATACTGGCACATTTTGAAGATGGAGATACTGCAGTCGTTCTGCCATTGATGAAGGTAAGGGAAAAGTCTAGTTTGCTGCAAAAGCTGCAATGGTCCGATTATCTTCTTAATTTCTTTTACAAAAAGCTTATGGGACATGTGGACTGCATAACAGTCGCTCCCGGTCCATTTTCAGTATATAAGACAGAATTGTTAAGGAAGATAGGGTATTTTGATGAGCATAATCTGACAGAAGACCAAGAAATAGCATTAAGGCTGCAAAAACAGCATTACAAGATAAAGCAAGTTCTTGATGCAGAAGTCTACACGAATGCTCCATCCACATTCAAGGGATTTTACAAGCAAAGAAATCGCTGGTATAAAGGAACTGTGCTCAATATGGTAAGGTACCGCAACCTCATATTTAATAAAAAATACGGAGACTTTGGTATGATGCAGATGCCATATACTACAGCATCAGGAATAATAGCAATTATTGTTTTTTCAGTTGTGTTCTTTGAGTATATGCTTAGGCCATTATTGAGATATCTTTCAGATCTGTCATATATAAATTACAATCTAATTCCCGGGGTGTCTAGATTCTTCTCAAACCTGATCATATTTGATGTTAACATAACAAACATATTCTTGGCAATAGTTTCTATAACACTAGGATTCATTTTCGTAATCCTTGCCTATAAAAATACTAATGAAGATCTTTTCGGAAAAACTAGCTTTATAGCAATACCCACATACTATATAGCATACGCTAGCTTAGCTGCACTAGTTTGGTTTGGAGTGTTTATAGAGCTATTATTTGGGAAGATACAAAGATGGTAGAGGAAAGAAAAATAAGTTATAGAAGACATCTAATAGCATTTCTGTTTACAGCAGGTGTATTTACAATAGGATTGTTGCTCGGATTATTGTTAACTAAGGAAAGAACAAGCTACTTAGAAGACGTAGCTGACAAGGAGAAGCTGGGCTATGAAAGCCTGCAGCTTCAATACATTTATCTTACCTCAGTAGCACAGGAAAAAAACTGCCAGGCTCTTATCTCTACATTAGACCAAAGTACAGACAATCTTGAAGTTTCAAGGAAAAGGTTAGAGAATTATATCGCAGACGGAAGCACAACATCAGGATTTGAGCTGATAAAGAGAAACTATATCCTTTCTGAGCTAAGGCTATGGCTATTTGCCAAGACAGCAAGAGATACATGTGATATAGAGAATGTAAGGGTGCTATACTTTTATTCAAATGATCTAAAAGACACAGAATCAAGGACGCAGGGAGTAATACTAACAAATCTGAAAGACATCTTCAAAGACAAATTGCTCATATTCTCTTTAGACAATGACTTTATAGATGAGCCTATGATAGATATACTAAAATCAACATACTCTATAATGGATACACCAACAATCATAATAGAGGACAAGAAATTCATAGGCCTAACTACAAAAGATGATTTAATCTCTGCAATTTGCTCTAATTTCAAAACAAAGCCCAAGGAATGTAGCGTATAAAAAATTATTTAAACATTGCTTTCTATATACATAGCATGGATTGCGACTTATGTGGGAGACAAGATACTCTAGTCAATGCTATTGTCGAAGGCTCGCCATTAAAAGTATGCAGATATTGCGCTAGATACGGCCATGTCATAGCATTAGAAAAGCATCCAGAGATAATAAAAGAAGAGAAAAAGAAGGCAGCAAGGCTTGAGATTCCTGTAGAATATATAGCTGATGATTATGGTGAGCTGATAAAGTCATCAAGGGAAAGGCTTAAGCTTACGCAGCAAGAACTTGGTTTGAAGATAGCAGAGAAAGAATCTGTGATCCATAAGCTTGAATCTTATTATCTAGAACCGTCAATAGAACTTGCAAGAAAACTCGAGAAGTTCTTAAACATAAGTCTAGTCTGCATGATGGACAATATTCAAGAAAAGAAAAAAATAGTCTTTAAAGGCGACAGCATGACTATAGGCGACATAATAAATATGAAAAATAACCCTTTAGAAAAGCGTTAACGGAAAACAACTTTTTAGGAAAACGTTGACGAAAATAGCTTTAAGGGAAAAGTTAAATAACCTAAAGGAGGTGTCGGAACCGTAGGTCTTAACTAAGGGAGTTGATAAGAACCGTAGGTGCTTATTATGAACAAAAAAGAACTTGCTATAATTCTCTCTAAGCTAAAGCAATTATCTAATCCTAAGGCCAAACTGGAGCAATATCAGACAGATTCTGAGATATCTGCTTATTTAGCCTGGCTTGCCTATCTTAATGATGACATAAACAAGAAAGTTGTTGCAGATCTTGGTTGCGGCAATGGAACTCTTGGCATAGCATCATTAATACTTGGGGCAGAGAAAGTTTATTTTGTAGATATAAGCAAAGAATCTATAGAACTGGCTAAAACTAATATAGAATCAGTAGAAAAAGAGTATAATGTAAAATTTGATGCTATCTTCCTTAACATACCGATAGAGCAAGTCAGCATAAAAGTAGATACTGTCGTTCAAAATCCACCATTTGGCGTAAAGAACAAGCATGCAGATAAGCAGTTTCTGGAAAAGGCTATGATGATATCCAATGTAATCTACTCAATCCACAAGGCGGAGTCTAGTGACTTCATCTATAAGCTTTCATCCAAGTATGACTTCAATATTAACAATATACGCGAGTTCAATTTTCCATTAAAAAAAAGCCTCCCATATCATGAAAAGAAGCTTTATAACGTCAAAGTAGCGTGTTACAAGCTAAAGCGAAACCTTTAAAAACAAGTGTTTAAGCCAGATTCATATGGAAATCTCAGTTCTTAAAGAAGAAAAAGGTAAGCTTAAACTTGGCATAAAAGGCGAGACACATACATTCTGTAACTACATAAGGAAAGAGCTATGGAATGATCAAGCTATTAAAACAGCAGGTTATAATATAGAGCATTCTCTTACAGGACATCCAGTGCTGATAATAGAGACGGATGAAAAAACAGATCCTAAGAAAGTGCTGCAAAAGACTGTTGAGAGATTGAAGAAGCAGAATAAAGAGCTTCGTGATCAGTTTAAAAAGATTCTGAAATAATCATAATGGATTTTTCGACATTCATTAAAAAAACATGGTATTTTATTTGGAAGGATGACAGTATATTATCCTGGATAGTTAATGTTATTCTGGCATTTGTTCTTGTCAAATTCCTGATTTATCCCGGAATTGGCCTTCTATTGTCTACTACACATCCCTTAGTTGCAGTAGTCTCAAGCTCTATGGAGCATGATGGCAGCTTTGACTCATGGTGGCAGACACAGTCATCTTGGTATGATAAGAATGGGATATCAAAAGAAGACTTCCAATCTTATAGATTCAAAAATGGATTTAACAAAGGGGATATTATGATATTATATGGTACGAAACCAAAAGATATAAAAAAAGGAGACATAATCGTCTTCAAAAGTAACCAGGAAGATCCTATAATTCATAGGGTTGTCAAAGTATACACAGAAGGAAATAATATATATCTCCAGACAAAAGGTGATCATAATCCAGACTCGATAAAGTCTCTTGGAGAAGACAGGATTTCCCAAGACGATTTGATCGGCAGGGCTGTATTCAGGATTCCTTTGCTGGGCTGGGTAAAAATAATATTTACATCGACAATAAACATGTTTAGCCAATAAAAATGCAATTTTGTCCAAAATGCGGAACAATAATCTTGCCAAAGAAGGCAGCCAACAAGACAAAACTAGCCTGCCCTAATTGCAATTATAGTCTTATACAGAAAAAAGAGCCCATGGTTCTAAAAGAGAAAGTCGAGAATAAAGAAAAAATAGAAGTTATTGACAAGAAGATAGAGATTCTGCCTAAGGTGGAGCAAGAATGCCCTAAATGCAAGAATGGCAAGGCATATTACTGGCTGCTGCAGACAAGATCTGCTGATGAAGCAGAAACCACATTCTACAAGTGCACCAAGTGCAATTATACCTGGCGAACTTACTAGCGAAAGTTTTATCTAATTATTCTAACACTATTCGTTCATGCCACCACTCCATTCATACAAAGAGAAGTTTATTGAAGAGCTAAAGCAGGACGATGAGTACATCTGCGTAGCAGGCTATCCAGCTGTAATAAATGAGAATTCTCTAGTCTTAGATGATGGGAAGGCTACAATAAATGTTTACTTTAATGAAAAGCCAGCTGCAAATGTTAAATTCGTAAAAGTATTTGGCAGAGCACTAAGCGTGGAAGGAATTACAGCAATACAGGCAGACTTCATCCAGGATCTTTCTAAAATCGATACATTTTTATATAATAAGGTGAGGTTATTACTTAAGAAGTAAAATGCAATCAAAAAGAGGCTATATGGATTTTTATATCCTTTCCAGGATATTCTGGAGTTTTTTAATCGGATTAATCATTGGTCTTGCCCTTATGTACTTATATCTAAAAGATTTTCTTCCATTCAAGATTCCGTTCTTGTAGATATACTTTTTATTACCAAAAACAATATAAACTAACTACAATCAGAATTATATAATGAAACTTACTTTATCTGAACCAAGGCTTCTAAAAGAGAGTATTTCTATAATCTCAGAGCTTGTTACTGATGCAAGATTCAAGATAGACAAGGATAAGATTGAGCTTGTTGCTATGGATCCTGCTAATGTGGCGATGGTTATCTTCAAGCTTTTATCTTCTGCATTTGTAGAATACAAGGTAGACAAGCCTATTGAGCTGGGTATTAATCTTTCTAATCTTAACCAGGTTCTAAAAAGAGCAAAACCAACAGACATATTGACATTGGAGCTAGATCACGATAGGAACAAGCTAAAAATACAGTTAAAAGGAGAGTCTAACAAAACATTCCATTTAGCATTGCTTGATGCTGATA
>CAZTDM010000029.1:273-8746 GCA_964611795.1 Candidatus Woesearchaeota archaeon | reverse complement strand
AGCCTTCCCAACTTTCTTAAGCCTGTTCTCAACAAATCTTGACAAGAAGAAAGAAGGATATGAATGGAGCATTTACTCTACATTGGTTGGATTGGGAACAGCAGGCTCAGCAGCCTTAGGAGCTAAACTTGCCGAGATATATGACTTCAGGTTCACATTTGCCATCGTAGGAATAATGGCAATGATTGGTTGCGGAGTATTATTCTTCCTGAGTAAAAAATCAGAAAAAGACAAGAAGATGCCTATAATGTATAAATCTAAGGTTCTAGGCCACAGGCACGGCCAGCATTAAGCTTTCTTTAGAAAAGAAACCTTGGAAAGAAATTCTATAATTTAATTCTAGTCTCATTCAGGTCATGATAGCTTGACATGTAATTATTAGCAGATTTTACCTTCCTGAAGAATCCAATCTTGTCTTTCAATCTTCTTACACTATCTATAAGCCTTATTTCCATAAACCCATCTTCATGCTCTTCTATTATAACATTGACTATCCCAGACAAGAACTCAAGCTCATCCTGGCTAGAGCTCTTGTATCTCTTCTTGCTGTCTTCTTTTATGTCTCTAATTATGTTTTTTGCAAACATAGAGATGTTATCATCAATGTTGAACACTCTCTCAAGAGTCATAGGCTGTTTATTCTCTTCATAATGTACAGTAAGATGCAGATTATTGTGCAAGAAATCAGTTTTAACAAGCTCGAGTTCTCTGAATTTTATCTTGACAGTTTGCATATAATAAATTAGAAATAAAAATATATAAACCTATTGAATTACTTAGCCTTAATTTTATAGCCATTATTTAAAAGATAATGGGCTAATTGAGCATGTGGGTATGTGTGTATGGCTTTTTTCTTTTCAAAGTTTCTTCTGACTAAATAATAAGTAGAGCTGTGCATTCTGATCTGGTTAGCAACTTTTATGCCTTCTTTATCACCAAGAATCTTTCTTATTTGTTTGCTATCCGGATGGTCTATTAAATAATTAATGCTTTCCTGCATATCATCGTTGTTTATCTGTGAGAAATAAGTATCTATGCTCCTAGGACCTCTATGCAATCTTCTTACTTTGCCATCTTCTTTTATTTCTACTCTTAATTTTGCTAGTTTCTCTTCTAACCCGCCCAGGATTAGTATCTTTGCTTTTGTAGAATCATGTCTAGAATAAAATCTTCTGTATTCTTCCAGCTTTAATTCAATAAGACCATCCCAATACTCATTAGCCTTATCTTTGTATGCCATTTTACAACTTTAGAGTGGAGCACTTTATAAGATTTTAGTTACTATAGAATAGTAAATGTAATATAAATATTTGATTACATATATGTCTTGTCTGTAATCTCACTTTCTGAGAAGTTCTCTCTGATAAAGTCAACCATGGTCTTATTATCTGCCAGCTGGTAGCTTCTTAATGCGCTTGACAGTAATCCTGTCTTTAAGAAAGCATCTCCAACCTTGGTCAACCTTTCCCTGTCACTTGCAAGCTCAAAAGCCTTGGCAGCAAGGACAAACTTGTTTTCCCGCATGCACATGTCTCCAAGCCTCATTAGTCTTGCTTTATCCTGCAATTTAGCATAAACCTCAATAGCAAGATCCTTCCTGTCCCTCTCTAAGCATAAATCTCCAACCTTAACCAGTCCTTCTTCATCATCTATAAGCTCAAATGCTCTTGCAGCCTCTGTCACTCTTTGCTCCTGCAGGCATTTTACTCCAACTTCTCTTAATTTATCCCTGCTGTCAGCAAGTTTATACACATCAATAGCATTATTGAACAATCCTTCCTTGACATAATTATCACCAATCTGCATCAATTTTAATCTGTTTCCAGCCATCAAGAATGCCTTGATTGCTTCCGCAACATCTCCTTTCTTTACATACTCATCTCCAACAGCATTCAGTAATTCCCTCTTGGTAACATCATCAAACATAGAAAGATTCACGCTATCCAAGCCTTTTCTCAATAGGGCAGGCACAACTTTCTTGAAAGGATTAAACTCGTCCCCCCCAATTTTTTCACTTACACGTTTTAGTATGCTCTTGTCAAGTTCCATGTTATCACAGCACTTTTTGTATGATTTTGGTGTTAAAGGTTGTATTTAAATATTTGGATAAAGGATACTATATTTAGGTATGAATATTTACTGTTATTTTTTATTATAGCAAAGATAAATTTAAATACTTATAAGATAGCTATGGAAATGACTAATATGGAAGAAAAAAAAGATGACAGCAAGAAAAGAGAGTCAACATTAGATGTTCTTAAAAGATTAAAGTCACAGGAATCAAGGGCTAGTGCTAAATTAGAGTATTTTGGCCCTAGAAACCCAGTTGTTGTTGATAAATATGATAATGTCAGGATAGAGGTTCCAAAACCTAGGAATATTCCTGAGCAGCGCATCACATCTGCAATGAATGATATAGAGAGATTAGAGAAAAAAATGAGAGATGATTCAAGCAACTATCTAAGCCTGTATTATGATCTTGGAAAGGCAGAAGAGAAATTCCTGAAAGAAGTTGACATGATAGAGAGGCAGAATCTTGAAATCTCTAATGAGCTTAAGGCAAAGATAGAAGCAAAGAAAAAACAGATCATGAGCAAGTTAAGGATACAGAAAGAGCTTTCTGAAATCAAAAAAGATTACAATTAATAATCTATAATCATTTTCTAAACCTTACATACAATGACTCATCAATAAGCTTTCCATCTTTTAAAACCTTTTTCTTAAATCTTGATTCATAAGAATAACCAGCTTTTTCCAAAACCCTGACAGAAGCAGGATTCCATTCAAATACTTTCGCTTCAATTCGTTCTATATTAAACTTATCGAAAGCGTAATCTGTTACAATTTTTAAGGCAGAGGTAATTATTCCCCCGCCCCAGTATTTTTCGCCAAGCCAATAGCCTATTGTGGCTGATTTTTCATATATTCCCTTCCCAAGCTCAAAAGCAATACATCCAACAGCTTTGTTATCTATGATTATTGCAAAAATTGTTTTTTTATTTAATTTCTTGTTAGAGAACTTTACCCACTTCTTGGCATCTCTTATGGTGTATGGATGTGGAAAAGTATGTGTTAGATTAATCCATATTTTCTTATTGTTTGCATTCTCGGTTAAAGAGGTTTCATCGCCCTTTTTCCAAGGCCTTAAAATAAATCCATTACCTTTGATTATGGTCATTTATCTCATCTCTCATTTCTTTCTTAGAAGATTACAGTTGACTAAGCTTTTTTATTCTTTTTCCTTGAAACAAAATAAGTAACTATTAATCCTAGAACTATAACAGCTATTATTTCTCCAATAACTGCTGCCTTAGTATTGAATTTACTCTCTTCTTCTACAACTTTCTGCAATATGCTTGTTGTAGTCTCTTCTTGCCTTACAACCCGGCCAGTAACATCACTAAAGCTGCTAGGCAGCACACTAGTTATAACAGGCTGCACCTCTATCATCTCTCTTATTACAGTTGTTGTCCTTCTAAATATTATATCCCTTAAAGTTACATTTAAATCATTAATGCCATTGTCATCTGTGTCAAAGAAAGCTGACTCACCCACTCCTAATGAAAATGGTTTTGGATTATTTGACGCTAAAGTATAACTAGCTATACCATTCTCTAAATTATCTAGGGTTAAGTCATGTCTAGCCCCCTTAATACTAAATCTTACACTATCTCTTATCCTCATTGGATATACCAGCTCTTCTGCCCTTTCAGATGAGCTACTAGAACTACTTCCAGCAGTCGCTCCACCAGTCTGTGTTGCTGCAGTTTTGGTATTGTAGCTTACAGATACACTCTGACTTCCTTGGCCTACATTATTTAATACCAAGCTGCCAATAGTATAATTTCCAGATAATGGCACACCATTTAACCTTATAACAACATCAGTATCGCTTTTATCTAAGCCAGGAATTTCATTTGTAAGATTGACTTTTCCTGCCTGGCTTACTGATATGGTTGCATTATAAGTATTTCTGCTGCCTGGAGTATCTGGTGTGTTATCTGTCCTGTTCATTACAGGGAAACTGAATATAGCTGTCAGATTAGCTGTTATATTTGTACTAACTAGATTGCCAGGATCCCAGCTTCCGAATTTTGTGTTTGTCAGATTTATATCATAAAGGTAGAAGCATATAGATATGTTCCTTCCTTGCGATGGCGACTTTGGCATATGATCAATAACACTTGCACAATCTACTTGCCTTGTAATAATGCCCCTGTTAAGTGTATAATTCCATACTCCAGCCGTATCTCGCCATGTTATATTATGGCTATGTACTAGCTTAGCACTAGGATTGCTACCATTTCGTATTGTTGCACTAATAGGCACCAAGAGTCATACCTTTAGCTGTCTAAGAGTAAAATTCTGCAAAAGGTTTCTTGCCTGTATTCTGAAGTTCATAGTCTTGTTCTTTCCAGCCTCTGGAGGAGAGTCACCAGCAGCAGGATTAAAGCCGCCAACATTCTGGTTCTCTATATAAATTGGAGATGATGTACTGGTAGTTGATCGTAAAAGAGTAAACATTATAGATAAGTTTACATTCCCGCCATATCTACCAGGTGCAGCTACTCTAAGCAGCCTGACTTTTTCTGGCTCAACACCATTTCCAAAAGCAGAATTAAAACTGACATTTATAGCAAACTTGCTAGACAATGTTGTATTTGTATATCTAGTCTTGTTAAACCATACACTAAATCCACCAGTAGGAGATGGAGATACAAATGTTCGTGTTACATTAACCTTATCCAAAGTTGGCACAGTAAATGTACTAACTGCCAGCGGGCTTAGTATCTGTGCAGTTGTGTTTATACTATTCAAATATACATTATAAGTAGCATTATCTGCTCCATTAAAGTAGATGGTAAAGTTTAATGTATAACTCCATAATTCAAATATTGTTGGATTGTCAAGGAAAGACTTATCAGCATATATGACCTCTCCATATGTCTTATTTGCAACCGTCAGATTCCCAGTTGTTGTATTAAAACTAAAGATAGGCACCCATACTTCGTAGCTTGACCTTGTCTGATTCCAGTACATAAATCTGAAAGTAGTGTTAAAGCTAGATGATGTTCTATTAGCATATGGTCTTGGATTAATCTTGTATGGCATTCCAAATCTTCTTGATGCAGCAGTAGTATTCTTTACTGTACCAGTACCATTACTAGTTACCTCGACCCAGAACTTCTCTGCTAGACTTCTTCCATGTGGCATAGCAGAAATATTCTCTATTATAGTAAGATTTATAATAGTATTATTCTTAAACCTTGGAGCGCTATTTATCCTGTAAGCAACATTAACGCTGCATGCAACATATGTAATGTTTATCCTTCTAAATCCTTGTGTCGCATTGCATCTACTTACAGTCTGTGGCCTCATTCCCCAAGGTATAAAGAATGTTACATTTACTGGTGAGGTAGCATTGCCATTGTTAGTGCTGCTTACATTAAAATACGAACTTAATGTATATGTCCTAGAGCCTTCTATAGTTACAGTAAAATTGCTAGTATTATCCCTTGCAAGGAATTTATGGTTGGCAGCAACGCTATCATATATACTAATGACTAAAACAAACATTAAAAAAACCATCACCCACTCTTTTTTAGCCAACAATTTAACTCAACTTTACTATCTACTATAAATATAAAAGACTTTCGGTAAGTTTTTCTTACTTAATTTTTCTTAATACTTTTCTTAATTAATGTTCTTTTTCTAAAAGAAAATTATTGTAGACATCCCAGGATTGATACAATGCTAAGCAGCTAGTTTGTTCTCGAACTTTCCTCCCCCTCGCTACCCTGTAAGCGCCAATTAACCATGATTAGGGCTGCTTTATTCCTAACCTGACCCATTTCTCAAGATCATAGCCAAACAGGACAAGGGATCGCTGTACAGTTAGAGACTAACTACCTAACAACATACCGCACCTAGGCCTTCGATCCAACCGTATAGCCGGTTTGTTGCAACAAGGGACGGCTACCCCCCCGATCTAGTCTACAGCCTATAAATGTGCATTTTCGACTTTTAAACCTTTTGATTTATAATATTTCAATAGCACATATCCTGCTATCAATATCAAAGGTATGCTAAGATACTGGCCAAGGCTTAATCCAAGCCATCTAACATCTTCTCTCCAGAAATCTAATATCAACCTAAAAGCTCCAAATAGCAATATTCCCATCCAGAAAATAAATCCTTGCTTATGCTCTTTTTTATTTACTAATAATAAGATTAACAAAGAAGTAAAATGGCCTAGAGAAGCATAAATCTGGTATGGATGCCTGCAGCCAAGTGCATCTGGGAAATTAACACACCAGGAAACATTTGTTACTGTACCCCATAGCTCTCCATTGAGAAAATTACCAATCCTTCCAAGAGCTAAAGCAAGAGTACTTGGAATAACGACAGCATCTACTAATTTTAGGAAGCTTAGCTTATGTTTTTTAGAAAATAGATAGCATGCTAGCACAGCTCCAATTAATCCGCCATGAAAGCTTAATCCTCCATTCCATATCGCAATCATCTGTCCAGGATTAGAAAAATAATATCTAGGACTCCAAACTAATATCTCAAAGATTCTTGCTCCAATTATTACTCCAATGACAAGATAAAGTATAAGATCATATATATTGTCCTTGCTTAGCTCCAGCTTTTGTTTTTTCCTTAAATGATTTAGGTAAAATGCGGTTATAATAAACCCAAGAGCATATATTATTCCATAATATCGTATGCTTAAAGGCCCAATGCTTAGGATTTCTGGATTAATGTTGAAATTAAACATAAATTTAAGAATAAATTGCAATATTTAAATATAAGCTTAAATTGATAATAGCAAGATTTAATAATTCAATAATATTCATTGATATAAAAAGAGGCGAAATGAAAACAAAGAGTCCAGCATTATTAATAATTGGTATACTATTATCTCTAGCAATAGTCTTTGCTCATGAATCTGGCGAGAGAGAAGAATCTGGATTACAAAAAATATTAGATTGGTCATTAAATCTTGTTTACATTATATCTAGCCTGCTTATTATAGTTACAATATTCTCTATTGTAAAATATAAAACACTAACAAGCCTGCAGAAGAACATAGCATTCTGGCCTGTTGTTATAGCAGTTATAATAACAACAATATTCGTTGTTGGTTCTACCCTCTACCTTAATGCAGTCTCTCCAACTCGCGGCCCGGTTCATTGGCATGCAGATTTTACTATAGAAATCTGTGACAAGAATATTGAGATTGCCGATCCTACAGGCATAATGAATAGGATAGGTAAATCTGATTTACATGAGCACAATGATATGCGCATCCATGTAGAAGGTACGCCTCCATCTCTAGAAGCCATAGAGCTACGTGCGTTCTTTGAAGCCCTTGGTGGTGGTGCATTTACAGATTCTAGCTTTTCTGTACCGACTAATGATGGTATGCTATCTGTAAGAAATGGAGATATATGTAACAACAAACCTGGCAAACTGCTTTTGTTTGTAGAAGGCCAAGAAGGCATGCAAAGAGTCTGGCGTATAGAACCAGAGATGGGAGAGTACATTATTGCACCATATTCTAGAGTCCCACCAGGCAATAGGCTAAAAATTGTCTTTACAGAGCATGATCCTAATACCATTCTTGCTGAATTACAGGAGGGCAGGCATGGTAGTTGAAACAACATTGCCGACAATTGGCGTAGTATTAGTGACAGCATTAATTGACAGTATCAATCCATGTGCTATTGGCGTTCTCATCCTGCTAGTCTCTACCTTGCTAGCAGCAAAGAAAAAAGCTAAGATGCTTAAGATTGGCTTAATATACATAGCTGCAATCTACATTACATACTTCTCGGCTGGCCTTGGCTTAACAGCATTCCTTGCCAACATACCGCAAAGTATAGCAGAATATATAGCAATAATAGTCGGTACAATAATAGTATTAGCAGGCATCATAGAAATAAAGGACTTCTTCTGGTATGGAGAAGGCTTTTCATTGATGATACCAGCTAAACGTGCTAAGCAGATACAGCAGATGATGAAAAAAGTATCTGAGATGTCAGTTCCAGCTGTTATTATGCTAGGCGTATTTGTTGCTGCTGTCGAATTGCCATGCACTGGCGGGCCATATCTAGCAATTACCCTGCTATTATCTCAAAGCTTTAATCTAACCGCAGTATGGCTGCTTTTAATATACAATGTAATATTCGTTATGCCTCTTGTAATAATATTGCTGATGGTGCTAGCTGGAAAGAATGTTGCTATTGTTAAACAATGGAAGCAATCATCCAGGACATACGTAAGATTGATAACAGGCGTAATATTAATATTGCTAGGCTGGCTACTAATATTAATAGCAAACGGAACTATAAATCTGGGGTAAAATGAAAACAGGTAAAAGGAAAAAATTATTGAAAAAGATGCCAATGGGTGTCCGAATTATAGGCGGATGGCATTATCTTGGCGCTGTTATAATGTTAATCTACGC
>CAZTDM010000029.1:0-253 GCA_964611795.1 Candidatus Woesearchaeota archaeon | reverse complement strand
TTTTAATTTTCGTTCCAGATTCTTTAATTCTTGAAACACTCCCCTCGGCCATTAATAGTTTAGGCTTATTAGCACCTTATCTTCTCATTATATTTGCAATATTTTATTATTATGTAGGTTATAATCTTAGAATAGGAATGAATTGGGCAAGGACTGCCGCTTTAATTGTTGCTGGAATAGCTATTGCTTTCGACTTGTACGCTAAGTTAATAAATGGTGAATCTGATTTGGACATTATTATAAATCTAATTAT
>CAZTDM010000028.1:0-9113 GCA_964611795.1 Candidatus Woesearchaeota archaeon | reverse complement strand
CTATCCATATAAAACATCTATATTAAGCTACTACCATTTATATTGATTTATGTTATTCTAAGTATGCTTCAAAATCCTTTAAATCTATCTTGAAAACCTCTAAAAATTCCCTATTATCACAAGTATTTCCTTCTAATAGCATAGTTAATTGATCGTTAGTTATAGGAAAGAAACTAAATCTTCCAAGTAGCTTAGCAAAAAACATTACTAATCCAATAGGCACATGAATCTTTATTATTTTCTTGTCTTTAATTCTAGCCAGAACATCAATAAGCTCATTAAAACTATAAACTTTAGTTCCTCCAACCATAATAATCTTCTTGCTAGCCTTTTTATTTTTAATGCTATCAACAATAGCTCTAGCTACATCCCCTACATAAACAGGCTGCAGTTTATAATTTCCATCTCCAAATATGACAAAAAGCCCTTTCTTGACAAACTTAATAAAATAATTTATACTTTTATCCTCTTTGCCAAACAGGAAACTAGGCCTTAATATTGTATAGTCTATCTTGCTATTTAGAATATGCAACTCTCCAGCATATTTTGTCTTGTGATACATGCTATTGGCTCCAGCCTTAGCTCCAAGTGCGCTAACATGTATGATCTTCTTTACTCCATTCGCTTTCATAACATCTATTATATTTTTAACTACAAGGACATGCACGTCATAAAAACTTTTGTCTTTAGTCTCTCTAATAATGCCTATAAGGTTTATTACAGCCTTGCAATCATCTATATTATTAGCAATATCTTCTTTCTTCCTAGCATCACCTTTAAAAGCTACTAGCTCATATCCTTCTTTATTTAACTGATCTACAACATATTTTCCAAGGAACCCTTTGCTGCCAATAACCAGAGCTTTCATAAAGTCTTAATATAAAGAAATATTAATAAATCTTTATACTAGTTTTTTTACCTCCGAAAGGTATATAAAGCAAACACTCAATATTTTTGTTATGGCTGATAAATTTAATGTTATAGTAGAGCAAGGAGAAGATGGTTATTTGATATCTGACGTAGTAGAACTTCCTGGATGCCATACTCAAGCTAGAACATATGATGAGTTAATCAGAAGGACCAGAGAGGCAATTGAATTATACCTTAGTACCAAAAAGCAAAAAGAGTATAAAACAAAATTCGTAAGCCTACAGCAGATAGAGGTCTGATAATGGCAAGATTGCCTCTACTGAATGCTAAAGAACTATCTAAAATTCTTAAAAATCTTGGGAAAGAACTTTTGATTAAACTTTTCCTAAAAGTTTATGGGCTCATAGTTTAGTGGCTATAACGCAACCCTCACACGGTTGAGGTCGCAGGTTCGAATCCTGCTGGGCCCATTGAGCTTTTCTTTACAAAAGAAAATTATATACTGCTTAATATTAATTAAGTTAAATCATCTAAGGTAGAATATTTATTTACAAGAACTGGTTCAGGAATAGGTTGTGGTACCAAACTTTCGAGCCTTTCCTTAATCCTTTCAAAAACCGGCTTCTTTTTTGGCTTTGGAGGAGGATTTCCAATATCAGATCTTGACATATAATTTCCACTAGTCCAACAAAACATTCCTAGCCCATAAGTTAGCACTTTAAGAGATATACTACATAGATCATTATCTCCTGTTATATAACCTCCAACTAAACACCCAATCGAGGCTAATGTAGTTCCGACTCCAAGATTATAAACGATAACCTCTAAATATCTTGAAGTTTTCCTATGAAATCCACTTGCTTCAGCAATCATTTCTTCATCCAATCTATTTGTAGGTCTAAAATCTTTATAAAATGCTTTTAATGCTGAATTAGCAGCAGGAAGTGCCATAAGATAACTTGTAGGATAAATTATAATACCATAGCCTACAAAATTAGCAGCACCTCCTAGATACATAAATTTCACCAAATCTTCTTTTTTTCTATATGTTTTATTCTGCCAGATTTCAGCAATCTTTTTATTAAATCTAAAAATAGCATTATCTACCCCATCAATAAAGCTACCATCATTTGGATTTAGCTTATCATCTAGTGACATTTTATAATATGCCAATTAATTACCTTATAAAGTTTTCTAATTTGTTACTACTGTTAATAAGTTATATCTTACCAAGTTTCTTAGCTAGCTTTTCAGCTTCTTTTAGATTAGCTTCAATCTCATCTAGCCCTTTGTTCCAGAATTCTTCTTTGGTTATATCAATTCCCATCTTCATGAATATATTCCTAGGGCTGTCAGACAATCCAGTAGACATGAACTCTTTAACTTTTCCAATGAATTGCTTATCTTTCTTTACAGAGTTCTGCATTGACTTTGCAATCAATATTCCAGATGCATATGAGTAGTTATAGAAGAAATTTCTTATATGTGCCCAATATATCCACCAATTCTCGCTTCCTGGAGATTGCTCTACATATTCCCCCATATATTCATGCATGTGTTTTTGGAACAGCTTTCCAATCTCTGTCCTGGAGAGATATCCCTTCTCTCTATATTCTTTATGCAGTTCTTGCTCAAAAACATAGCAGGCAATCTGCCTCTGTACAGCCGAAGTGTCCCTGTCTAGCTTCATCATTAATATGGCTAGCTCTAACTCATCATCCACATTCTTCTTCAGCTCATTTGACACAAAGTCCTCCATGAACGTGCTTGCAACCTCTGCAGTAGACGTAGGTGTTCCAAAGTTCATGGCGTTTTGCTTTTTCCTTATCAATTCATCATTAATAGCATGCCCGAATTCATGTGCTATTGTAAGTACATCTCTTATCTTACCAGTATGATTCAGCAGGACATATACTGGATTAGAGCTATTCCAATATGCGCAGAAAGCACCATCTCTCTTTCCCTTTCTAGGAAAAGCATCTATATGCCCATTCTCATTAAAGTTTTTGTATATCTCAGCAAACTCACTGTCTAGATCTCTAAATACCTTGTATACTATGTTTACTGCTTCTTCATAGCCGTAATTCTTGTCAAGCTTTCCATAATGAACCCCTCGTTCATGATACTCTATTTTTTTTAATCCAAGTAGCCTAGCCTTTAATCTATAGAATCTTTTAGATATCTCAAACCTTTTTGATACTGCATTTATTAGAGTATCTACAACCTCACTGTCAATATCATCATGGACATGCCTGTAAAGATCAGGTCTATGCATATTCCTTAGTTCATCATCTACTTTTTTGTTTCCGAGAATTGCATTTAGCTCAGCCTCTGCTACATCAGCATGCTTTTCAAGTATATCGTTAAATGCCTTGGCAGAAGAATCCCTGACTTTCTTATCCCTGTCGCTTAACAGTCCTATAATAGCCGAGAAACTCTTCTGTTGTTTCTTGCCATTTTCCATGGTAACCTCTCTTTCTTCCTTAGACAGGAAATTGCTCACCATCATAACCCAATCATGATGTGCAATCTTTGCCTTAAGATTCATTATCTTCTCTTCTTCTTCGCTCAGCAGATATTTAGATTGCTCAAATAATCTCTCAATTCTATGCCTATAATTTGCTAATCCAGGATAAAATAAGAAATTTTTATGTTCACTAGCTGGAATTCTTGAAACTCTTAGCAAGAAGAAGTTAACATCATTCTCTAGCTTCTTGCTAAAATTCTGCGTCTTGCTAAACTCAGCCTTTATCTTAGTATTGCTTTGGTCCTGGCTGGATCTAAGCCAGTAATAATACATTAGATCTCCGCCGTTAGTATGCTTCTCACTTAACTCATTGAAATCATCTAAGGCTTCTTTCAGTTTTTCAGGATATTTAAGATAATCATCTCTATCTTTCCATTTTTTAACAAATTCTTGATGGCTTTTCTGGATAATCTCCTTTTTATGCTCTAGTTGTGGATCATTATCCCCATTTAGTAGAGGGACCAAGTCCCATTCTGTTCTTATTTGATTTATTCCTTCCATAGACAAAAAAGATTAAGACTTAACTTATAAATCTATCTAGTGCAAATCAAAATCTTTATATATCTCTGATTTTCAATTTTACAACATGAAACGTTCCTCAAGGCGCTGGAAGAAAAAAGGACAGATGAGATGGAAATGGCAGCGTAAAAGAATGAGGAAAAAGAAGAGATTGAAGAAAGGAACAGCATAGTTCTAACTAATGATAATTTGATCTTGATTAAGTTTTGATTAAACTTTTTTCAAAAGTTTATTGTAACGCGCTCTTCCACATAAGCCAGCTTAATGCCAGCCCTATTAATAGTCCAATCCAGCTTGCAGACATTGGGGCATACCAGCTTCCTATAACCAAAGGGAAGCCGTACACAAGTCTCATTAAATGGACTAAGGTTGCTACACTGAACACAGTTGCAGAGATTACATGAAGAGTCTTGTCATCTAATCCATTGAATATATTCCTCTTTTTCATAAGATAATCAAAGTATCTTTTATTTATAAATTTTTTCTAATTACCATTTTATAAAATATACAATAAATCATATCAACATTTAAATATCTCCAAACTATCGTAAGGAAAATGGAAAATGTGATGAAGAATTTCTCTCTTGAAGAGCAGGAAGTCTTCAGAAAATTCCTATTTACTAACCCTTATGGCAATGACAGCTTAATCTATCCTCAGCAGCTGGTTGCAGGTGAAGAGCTAGCTCCATTAATGTCTGCTTACTCCCGCACTCATCTTCCTATGCAGACTCGCGTCCTGCAGTTCATAGATTCAGAAAAAATAGAGCAGGCAAAAGCGATGCTGCCATTTATCAAAGACTCATTAGAGATATTCAGGCATCCGGATGGAACATTAAAAGTTTCAAAGAAGACAAAGAGATTTACAAATGAGTATGTTCTGTTTCATAGCCATGCTTCAATAAAAGAAGAAACAGCATTGTTCGGCTACTCAGAAAACATATCAGATATAACAGGAAAAAAGATTTCTGGCCACCCCTTGAATAGACCACAAGCAAAATCTACACGTTACATCTCTTACAGAAAAACCTTAGACTTAGTTTTGCAAGACGAAGATTTATTGTCCTTGCCAAATCATGAGAAGGTTCTGGAATACATTTCTTACATGAATAAAAGATATCTTGAGATGACAGAGCAGGTTGCAAACAAGGTAGCCGAGCATCAATATACTAACCAAGTTGTTGAATTCTTGAAGCATCCAGAAAACATAGAAGCAGAGGCATTAAAAGGAATTGAGCATAGGAGAAGGACAGAAGACGATTATGTCTTTGAGGAAAAGCATCTTGAAGAGGAAAGACAGAAAGTTCTGCAAAGTCTTGAAGATGCGAATGTAAGGAAAGATATAGGAAGATTCGTCCTGGATTATACAAGAGTCTGGCTTCCTGCAGCCACAAAAACGTCTCTAGGCTATTCTGTTGATGCAAGGACATTGGAAGACATTGTTGTAGACATGATATCTACTCCAAGAAAAGAAGATCAGACTCGTGGCTATAAGCTGTGGGAAGAGGCAAGGAAGATAGCTCCGGTTTTACTGGGTAAGCGCAGCCATATTCGTGTAAATGAATGGCAGGTTAAAAATGAAGAAAGATCAAGAAAATATCTTGAAGAAAGATTCAATCTTATTCCGGAAAGAAATAAGAGTGACAGTGGCATGGTTAACCTAATCTCTCCACGTAATGTTGTAATGTACACAGACAAGTTTAATGCAGCATTAGCAGCATTTCCATACACCTCAGTATCATTTGAAGGTATATTAGATGATTTAACAAAGGAAGATGTAAGACAGATACTAGAAGAAATACATGAACATCGTAGCTCTCATGATGTTATCCATCCGGCAATCTCTCATGGAGGATTAATGGCAGAATTAGTAATGCCCTATCATGGCTATCGCGACATATTCAGGCATAGAAGAGGTTCTCGCTCCACACAATTATTATCCACAAGGCTTGGTTTTGAAGTTCCAGATATATTTACTATTCTTGATGTAGATGAAGAATACATGAAAGACATGAAGTATGCAAGCGAAGTTTACGAGTCTGTTAGACAAGAATCTCCGCATGTTGCTGAGAAAGTAGTTCCATTTGGTGCCAATATAAGAGCGTTGCATTCATGGCAGGTTAATCAGATTGGTTATATTGGGAATTTAAGATCAGATATTGAGAAAGGAAATCTAACATATGTGAGAATGGCTCGAGAGCTAGTCGAGGAAGCGAAGAAACTGATGCCAATAACTGGCAGCTTTTTCAGATATAGTACAAAAGATTATCCAGCACATTTATGGAAGCGTGGCTATGAATGGTGGGATAAAGAAAAGAGGCAAACAGATGAATATAGAGATAATAAGAAACATTCCATTTAGCGAATTAGAACAGAAATTAAGAGACGTTCCGCTAATGAAAAGAGCAGATGATGGATCAGAAATAAAAGTGTACAAAGATGCAGATATAAGCCTTAAAAGATTTCATAGTGAACAGGTTAACCCAACATCATTCTATCTCCTAAGACAGAATCTTGAATTTCAGAGAGATTTTAACCAGTATATGTTTGATAAGTTCAACATCAATGTTCTTAACCTTGATTGTGGGTTTGAGATAATTAATGAAGAGGGGTATATATGGGGTCTGCTTCCTCCAATAGTAGAAATTACTCCAAGAAAGGTAAGATATGTGGCAAAACCTGGGGAGATAAGCTATGATCATGAGGTAGAAATACAAATACCTATAATAAATGATGGAATTCATAGAATCGCATTGGCTAGAGAGAAAAGTGCAAAGTTTACATCTTTATTCATCTCCGGAGCAATTAAAGATTATCCCTTCAATGCACATCCAAATAGCTGGGATCAGGTCAAGGTACTTGATAAGCTACCATCTACTAAAGAAGAGAAAAAATTATATTCAAGAGAAGACTGTTACGAGTTATATCGCAATTTTGACACCTTAGGGTGTGGAAAGCCGAGAGGCACAAGCAAATAAAAATGGCAAAACTCATAAATATAATAGGGCCATCAGGCTCTGGCAAGTCAACGGTGCATGAGCAGATAAGCCAGAGATTAAAAGAATCTGGTTACAAGGTAGAATCATTATCAGAACCAAACTCATTGAGAGATTTAGCTAAATCATATAGGCTAGAAGAAGGCAAGAATCCTTGGACAGAAACAGCAATCTATACAGTAGACAGGTTCATCATGTATAGGGAGAAAATCCTGCCTAGAATGAAAGAAGATGGACTTATTTTCCTGTTAGAGCGCGGTCTTCCAGACACTATAGTATATCAAGGCATGCTTGGTCAGGTAGATATCTCAGATATATTAAAGATGAATTCTTCAATCCCTAGTTCTGACCTGTATCTTGCATTGATAGTAGAAGGGGAAGAAGGACATGCAAGAATACTTGGCAGATCATCTGAGACCGGAGAAGCCATGAGTCCAAATGAAACTGTTGAGAGAATAGAAGAACTGTCGGATTGTTATCGCATGCTGTCTAGCTATTTGAAAAATCTCCATATTATAGATACTACTAATCTAAAATTAGATGAGGTTATTGGAGAATGTATGAGAAAAATAAAAGAAATAGTATGAGGCATAGACTGAAGAATCTTAAAGCTGTTGGCTTTGACTTAGACAATACATTATATGCTCAAACCCCGGAGGTTGCAGAGCTTATAACAGATTATATATGTAATAATGTAAGTGATTGTCTTGGTATGGAGTATAAGGTTGTAAGGGAAGTGTATCAGAAAGCAACCGCAGAACTTCAAAGCGCAAGACGTGCTTTAAAATTGCTTGGCATGCCTCAGGAGATTTGCAGAACTCTTGTCCAGGAGGCTTTGGAAAACGCAAATATTGCAGATGCTCTGACCAAAGACGAAAGGTTATGCTCTATGCTTTCTAAGATGTCAAGGGATTATCAGATTTATTTGATAACATCAAGCAGCAAAGATCAGGCAAAAAAGAAGCTGAATGCACTTGGCTTGGAAGATGACCTGTTCCATCCCTTATTAGACTCAAATGTTAAGTATCTTAGAGACGATGGGGAAGCATTCGTCTATGTGTCTGCCATGCTTAACTTGTCTTTAAAAAATATGATGTTTGTTGGGGATAGAGAAAAAGTTGATATTATTCCGGCAGCAAAACTAGACATGCTGACAGCAATAGTAAACGCAAAATCAGATATTGCTAATTTTCAGCTGCCAACAATCTATGATTTAGAGAAGATATTGGAATGATACCTAGCCCGACTTATATACTCCAGTATATAAAACCAAACCTTTAAAAATAAGGCTAAGCGTCTTCTATAGAGGGTCAAAATGACATTAGAGATTAGAAGTCCGGTAGTAGTAATGGTAGGCCATGTTGACCATGGGAAGTCCAGTATTCTTGATAAGATAAGAGGAACTGCTGTCGTTAAAACCGAGGCTGGAGGAATTACCCAGGCAATATCGAGTACTCTAGTCCCTATAATTATTGTCAAAAAAGTATGTGGGCAGCTATTAACCACTTTAAAGCTGGATATACGCCTTCCTGGCCTTCTTTTTTTAGATACCCCAGGTCATGCAGCGTTTAACAACCTAAGAAAGCGTGGTGGCAATCTTGCAGATATAGCAGTCCTAGTCATCGATATTAATGAAGGGATTAAAGAGCAGACTATTGAAGTTATTAATATCCTTAAGAACTACAAGACCCCCTTCCTGATTGCAGCCAATAAGATTGACCTGATTCCAGGCTATCGCCATCATGATACTAAGCTTGTTGATAACCTCAAAAACCAGACAGAACTTACCAAGAAAATTCTTGATGAAAGAATATACACCTTAGTCGGAAAGCTGTATAACCTAGGTTTTGAATCCGAGAGATATAACAGAGTCCAGGATTATAGAAAGCAGCTAGCAATCATTCCATTGAGTGCAAAAACAGGCGATGGCATCCCTGAATTGCTTATGATGATAACTGGATTAGCTCAGCGTTACTTAGAAGAAAGCCTGAGGATTAATGTATCTGGTCCAGGAAAAGGAGTAATCTTAGAAGTCAAGGAAGAGAAAGGCCTAGGCACTACACTAGATGTCATATTGTATGATGGCAAGATAAAGATAGACGATGTTATAGTCATTGGAGGGATAGATCAGCCTGTTGTTACAAAGGTCAAAGCATCGTTCCAGCCAGAGCCTCTAGCAGAAATAAAGAAGGCAAAATTCGGGA
>CAZTDM010000027.1:0-9497 GCA_964611795.1 Candidatus Woesearchaeota archaeon | reverse complement strand
TTTCCACCATTTTTGCTCTCCATTCTTCAGCTTTCCCTTGTATTTCACAGTTACAGTGTCTCCAGATTTAGCTGCCATAATCAGCTAAGTAATTATTATATTTATTAAACTTTCTCTAGTATATATATTGGTAGTATAGTGGTAGAACTAATAGTAAAATTTATAACGTTAGAATGCGTTTATAATTAGTGCCAATCTTTATTAAATTAAAAAGCAGTGATAGGGCTAAATTATTCTACACTTTAAAGAATAAACTAAACAAATCATGGGAATCAATTTATCCTGAATTTGGGATAAGTAGGTCAATGTTTTTTCATTATCTCTCTGGCAGATATTATATTCCAGAAGATAAATTTTCGCAGTTGCAAAAGATTTCTGGATTAAACATTGAACATCCCCAAAAGATAAATCTAGAGAAATATTCACCAAAAAAGGTAATAAAACCTAAAATGAATAGTGAATTAGCAGAGATATTTGGAGTTATAAACGGCGATGGACATATCGACAAAGAATGTAGAGAAATATGTGTTGTTGGAAACGCATTAGAGTCAGATTATTTTGATTATCTTAAGGGTCTTTTTGAAAGAAATTTTAATTTAAAGTTTACTATCTTTAAAATGCGTCCAACAACATTAAAACTTAGAGTTTACTCTAAAGGATTAGCAGAAATATTGGTTAAGAGTTATGGATTTCCATTTGGACATAAAACTGGAAAGTTAAGTATTCCTAAAAAGGTCTTTAAATCAAAGAAATGGCTATCTGCATATATTAGAGGCTTATTTGATACTGATGGAACTATATATAAGAGAAGAAAGAAAGATATGGTTATAGAAATTATTAGTGTAGACAAAAATTATCTTAATCAGGTTAAAGATGCTTTATCTATGTTAAATTTTAAAGCAGGCATAAGCGGTAAAAACCTTTATATTTACGATCAGGAAGATATAAGAAGGTTTTTTGATGTAGTCAAACCAGCCAACTCAAAACATTTAAAAAGGTTCTCCCTGTATTCAAAAACTAGGCGCTGGTAGTCTAATGGCCATGACAGTGCCCTTCCAAGGCACTAGTCCGGGTTCAAATCCCGGCCGGCGCATCCTAACTCTTATTTTTTAATAGCACGCCTGCAAAGGCAAGATAGAAAGTCATGTATGCAGTCAGTCCCAGTTGTATTGCAGGTGTAAGGCCTACTCTGAAAAAAGGTATTACCGGCATTAAAGAAGTATATTCCCATCTTCCCGTTCCCAATCCCCATAGCTCAAGAGCCACAGCTACTATAATCCCAAACAATATTAAAAGCCATGGCTTCTTATAAAACGGACGATAAACTGCTATTATAAAAATCAAGAACAGCACAAATATTGCATAAAAAAACGCAGCTCTCAGTAGCACAAATTGATTGATGCTAAATCCTTGATAACTAGCATATAAAACGCTATGGGCATTCTCCCAAATATAGTTAAGGACAAATCCAAATGCGAAAGCTAAGAACCATTCTTTTGACTTTGCATTCTGCATCATTTATGCATACCTCTCTTTACAACAAGCAGCACATCAACAATCAAAAATTCTGATTTATCTCTGGCTATAATCTCAATCTTATCAGCATCAGTTATTGCAGCCGCATCCCCAGAATTAATAACATTTCCAGATATATCTAACTTTCCATTGATCAAAAATAAGAAAGCTCCATATCTGTTATCTTTCAATTTATATTGAATCTTCTTATTCTTTTCAAAAATTCCATAATGCAGTCTGGCATCTTGATGAATTCCTAGAGAATCATTGATCTTCTCACTAGACACAAGGTTTACTAGCTTGTTTTTTTCATCAAAATTAAAGCTTCTCTGCTCATATTCAGGATCTATCCCAATGACATCTGGATGTATCCATATCTGTAATAAATGCACCTTCTCTTTGTCAGAATAGTTGTATTCAGAATGGCTCACACCATTTCCAGCAGACATTCTCTGTACATCTCCCCTCTTAATCAATGATATATTTCCATTGCTGTCCTTATGCTCGAGAATACCATCAAGAACAATAGTAACAATCTCCATGTTATCATGTGAGTGCTCTTCAAATCCTTCTCCAGGATATATCATGTCCTCATTTAGAACAAGTAAATTGCCAAAGCCGGTTCTTCTTGGATTATAATAATTAGCAAAGCTAAAAGAATATTTAGTGTGCAGCCATCCGAATTCTCCTGTGCCTCTTTCAGCAGTAGGATGTATCTCGATTTTCATATTATTATCTATATGCTATATCTCTTAAGAAAGTCCCACATAACTTCATTGGCATTTATATTTCTTGTAGTCTTTCCAATAGCCCAAGCAGGAGCGTATTCCTGCCCATCAGGCCATGTATGCCCGCCCTCATTAATCCTGTACAGCACAGCATCTCCATTATTCCTGCATCCATAGTAGCTTATCTTTGTTACGGTAGTTCCATCATTTGTATCATCAGGCATTTCAAATGTAGCATTTGAACTGCAGCCGTTTCTTTTAGCCCAATCAGCAACGCTCTGTGGAGCTCCGACAACCAATCCATTTTCCTGCCCAAAAATACTATGGCCTTGCCCGCCCCCATATGTTGCATATGGGTCCTTAGTTCCATGGAATTCAACAACAGGGACAGATCTTGAAGGGTTGCAGTTTGCATTGGCAGAGTATTGGTTGCCAAAGGCGATAGGAGCTATTGCAGTTATCCTATTAGAAAGCTGGCAAGCTAATCTATGACTCATTGCAGCTCCATTTGATATTCCAGTAGCATATACTCTGTTCTTATCAACATTAACTTTATCTTCTAGATTATCTAAAAGAGCATTGAAATAGCCTATATCATCAAAGTTATTGTCGCACGCATATCCGCTTGCACACGCATATCCATCCTTTCCTCCTCCACCATTCCATGTCCTGACTTCGTTGATAGATGGATTCTCAACACCGTTTGGATATACTACAATAAATCCTTCCCTCTCAGCTATATTATTCATGCATTTAGAGTTTGTAGGTTTTCCATCCGGACATGTTAATGAATAGAGCACCCAACCATTTCCCCCGCCCCCATGCAGCACCAGCATAACAGGCATTGGCTTAGCAACATTATATGATCTAGGAACATATAATCTATAGTCTCTATTATCCCATCCAGCTATTGTTATATTATGGAATCCAGGTCCAAGAGTATATTGGTTGCTGGTCATTGTTGTAGTTGACTTACCAGTCGTTGGCACATTTGTGGTAGTTGTAGACTTATATGATGAGATCAATGTCGTTGAAGATTCCTTAACTGTAGTTGTTCCCTGCTCTGTCCTTGTCCTGCAGCCAGTAATTAATACTATTAGTAAAAATACTATTACTAAGATTTTTATTACATTATCCTTCTCCATTTTCCGTAATTATCATCACTACTATATATTTAATATCTTGGTTTTCATGTTTAAATGTGTGTATATAAATCTATATAAACTTTATTTTTGGGTAGTGCTTTCACTTTACCCGTATTATAGCAATAGACGCACTCTAATTTATATGCATCTTTAAGAAAGATTTTATCCTAGCTTCATATTTCTGCTTAGCTAAAGCATAAGCCTGTCCATGATCAGCATTATCCACAACCCATAACTCAATAGCAGGATTACTTGCCTTTAGCTTGTAGGCATTCTCAACAGGAATCTGGCTATCTAGCTTGCCATGTATTACAAGTATCGGCACATCATAATCCTTTACAGCATTAACAGGCGATGCATTCTTTATATCAACTCCAAAAAACAACCTTACAAGAAGCTTAGTCAGCTTTACAAAAGGCAGCTTAAATATCCCAAAGCCAGCATAAACATGTTCTAGCATCATCTCTAAATCAGCATAGCTAGAATCAGCTATAATAGCATTTACATCCTGCTTAGCCATAAGCATAGCAGCTGCACTTAGCGAGAATCCATACAATGCTATCTTCTCATCCTCGCCAAGCCTGCTTCTTACAAATCTTACAGCAGCCTTAACATCCTCTACCTCCTTGATGCCAACTGTTGTTATCTTTCCAGAGCTCTCTCCAAGATAGCGATGATCATAAAAAAGCAGGTTATACTCTGGATATAAAAACTTAGCAACAGGCAGTATGTTGCCTTTACTAAAGGGATAGCCATGCCCAACAATAACAGTGCCTCTAGCATTCTCAGCCATTATTAACCAGCCCTTAATCTTAATCTTATCTGCTGTAGTAAAGCTTATATTCTCATATTCTAGTCCATAATCACTAGGCTTATTATCATCATAATATCTTGGTGGATGTATGCTTACAAATAATTGAATTAGAGCCAAAAACAAAACAAAGCCAGCTATAGCCAGAACTATCTTCAACACCATCCAAGTATATGCCTGCATGATATATACCTAAATTAGAGCTATATAATATAGTTGTCTTTATCTCCTTGCTACTCTAAGAAACCTTAATAAATCTAGCGTATCTGATTATTTAGATGGTGGATGCATTAATATTCTGTGCTCATCCTGATGATGAGGCTGTCGCTATGGGCGGCACTATAGCCAAATATAGCAAAGAAGGCAAGAAGATTGTTGTAGTAATATTCTCTTATGGAGAGTCTAGTCAGCCGTTGATAAAGAAAGACATCATTGTAAAATATAGAGTTACAGAATCTCTTGATGTGGGCAAGGCATTAGGAAGCGATCAGACAATCTTCTTGGGTGTTCCAGATGGCAGAATACTTATTAATGTAAACAATGGCAAGCTGTTGAACGATGTTGCCAGGCTTATTGAGAAATACGAGCCTGATAAGATATTTACACATTCTGCATCAGAGATTCATCTTGACCACAGGGCAGTCTACACAATTGTTGTAAAAGCCCTGTCATCAATAAAGCATAAGCATAATCTCTACACATTCTCCATATGGAATCCCATTACATTGTTCCATAGAAACAGGCCAAGGCTATTTGTAGATATAACTAACACATTTAAGAAAAAGATTGCTGCGATGAAATCCTACCATAGCCAGTCGCATTTTATCTATCCATTGCTTCCAATAATGTTCATAAGAGCAAAAATATATGGTCTGCAGAATAAATGCAGATATGCCGAGAAGTTTTACAAGGTAACATGAAAATACTTGCAGTAGTTACTGGCATAGGATATGGAGATGCTACTCGCGACTATGCTATCCTGAAAGAGATCCAGAAGAAAGACAAAACTGCTGAAATAAAAGTGGTTGCATATGAAAATTCTTACAATTACTTCAAAAGCAAGTTTGATACAATAAAGATGCGTGGTTACAGGCTTCCAGGATATAATCTGAAGTTCCAATTAATCTCTTTCCTGTTCATTAACGTTTTCCTCCCATTTCTCTGGCTCATAGATTCATATCAGATAAGGAAAAAGCTTGGAGATTTCAAGCCAGACATAATCCTCTCAGATTTAGAGCCTACAAGCATACTGCTCTCAAGATTATTAAAAAAGAAATGCATTCTTATCTTTGGCTATGATCCTAAAAAGCTAGAGCTGTATGTCAAAGATAGTAAGCTTAGCATTAAGCAGAGATTACAGGTATTCTATCTTAACCTATTGTATAATAGCAAGCATGTCAGGAATATAATCATCCCTACTCTGCTTGGAAAGAAAACAAGATTCGGAAGATACATCTACATAGATCCAATTGCAAGAAAACATCCTTCAGAATTAGCTGCAAAAGAGCAATTGATGAAGAAATTAAAACTTAAGAAAGAGCCAATCTTGGTTATGATGGGCGGCTCTAGATTTGGATTGACTCTGGCTAATAAACTTTTGAAATATGTTAATAATTTTGATGAGCATTTCATCTTCTTCGGTTATCCATCAAACTTCTCAAGAGATAATGTAAGGGGGTTTGAATTTAAGGAGAATTTTCTTGAATATCTTAAGGTAAGCAAAGGGATAATAACACTAGCTGGTTACTCTACCTTATCTGAAGCATTGCTCTACAAGTCTCCAATGCTTGTTTTCCCGATTGAGAACCATGTAGAACAGGCATTGAATGCGTTTACAGTAAAAGACTACGCATTTATAGGCAATGATGAGCAGATAGAAGAATCTATAAGAAAATTCATTGATGATTTGCCAAACTTAAGGCTAAAGCTAGATTCTTTAGAGATTAAGTCTGTTGGCAATCTAGAAGCTGCCGACATAATCCTTAACAATTCCTAGCCAGTCTCTTTTTATTATTCCTTCTAAAGAATATATTACTATGTTCTTAACCCCTAACTTTTTCATAACCTCTAAGTCTTTAACAAACTCCTCCTTCCCTTTGTATACATGTTCATTGCCAAACACTCCATGATTTAACAAGCCAATAGCATAGAAATTATCTTTGCTCATTCTCTTAATCATAAACTTATAATAAGAAAATGCTAGTCTTCCTCCTACAGTGCTATAGCAGATATAATTTTTCTTTCCCTTAGTTTCCTGCCCAACTCTTCTTCTTAACCATTTAGGAAATAGAAATCCACTAACAATAAGGTTGTCTTTCTCAAAAGAATTAATCTTTTCTTCTAAATATCCTTTATTATCTCCTGGATAAAACATCCATTTTGTCATCCACAAAGCTGTCTTCCAGAACCCATACTTTCCCTGATATATCCTAGGTTCAATATCAATCTTTACATCCACGTCTTTAAATTCATCCAGCTTGTCTATATTCTCTTTGCTTGTCTGCCCAGAAAACCAGTATCCATCTTTCTTATCTAGTATAGGCCATGCGCCTATCTTTATGTGTTTATTTTTTATCTTTTTCTTCCAGGTTAGATATTCCTGCCTGTCTTTGCAAGCAGCATAAATTTCTGTATCAAAATCTATCTCATTATTTACCTTGTTCCAGTCTACTTGCTCTGGAAACTCGCTCCAGAATATTATTGCCATTTTAATCTTTTGATTAAACTTCTTAAGAAGTTTATACGCCCGAGACAGGATTTGAACCTGCGGCCCCGACATTAGGAGTGTCGCGCTCTGTCCAAGCTGAGCTACCCGGGCATAATTTAACCTGGTTAATAGCCTTTTATAAGAATTTCCATATGGAAAAATTTATATATATTCTAATACACTATATTTCCCAGAGGTGAAGTATTAATGAAAAAATCATATGTCTTTGCTATAGCATTATTGTTAATCATTTTTATATCTGGTTGTAGAGGTTCTGTTAGTAACGGCAATGTTGCAACAACCACAGCCTTTCGAGAGCAGCAGGCAGGCACCTATACATTGAAGGTTGGAGAAGGGATTGCTGTTGATGGTAAGGCAATAAAATTAGTAGAGGTTTCAAGTGCTAATGGATTGGTTGTATTAAATGTTGATGGAACCTTGGTAGAATTCCCAATCACTAGACTGCATAAGGTAGTTAGAAATCTTGAAATACAGACAATAAGAGTGGATTATGGAAGAACACCGCAAGATCATACTGCAACTATTGATGTGCAGCTGTTCAAGCTTGGTGAAAATGAATTCTACATGAAAGCAGATGAGTTCATAACAGTATCTGGCACACAGGTAAAATTCAGGGACCTTACAAATAATGATGGTGCAAGATTGAGCGTTAACACACAAGATGAGTTAGTGCAACTAGGAGAGACAAAAACTGTGTTAAATCTTATCATTACACACAAGAAAGCATTTGACGACCCAGTAAAGGCAAATAGATATGCTGTCTTGGAAATAAAAGCTGTTTGATCTTTCTTATTTTTCTTTCTTATTTTTCCATTAAAGCTTTTTATAAAAGGTTTACGGTATTCTGATTATTATCTTTCCATTCTTAAAAACTCTGACCACACCACCAGATTGGCTTACAGTCACAGCTATACTGTCAGTTGCTTTTGTTATTGCAGCGCAGCACATATGCCTTGTTCCTAATCCCTTTGGCAATTCTATATCTTTTGTATCAATGTCTACATATGCCCCAGTAGTCACTATAACTCCATTCTTATCGATTACAAACACACCATCAAGCTGTGCAAATTCTTTTATAGTCTCTTTCAGGTCAGGATCTGTGATCTTCCTGCTTTCTTCTGTATGCCCTGCGAAAGGATTCAGTATTAACTGTCTTACATATTTCAGCAACTCGCTTTTATTCCCTATTATGAATGCTGTTCCGACAGGCTTCCCTTCCCTTCCCTCTTTGCTTATCTCCTGGGCTATGTTGATTATTGACTCAATTACTTCTGAATTGATATTCTCAGCCAGGTTATGGGTAGAGATGTCAAAGAATACCTTGTCCACATCAAATACAAACAGCATTCCTTTATAGCCTGTGCCCATGCTCTCATCCTGAACGCACACAACCTTGTCTCCCTTGTCAATATATCTCCTTGTGATAGCCTCCATCAGTATCTCTTTTATAGGAATGATGCTGCCGCCGGTTACTTTCCTGACCTCTGTCTCATATTCTTTCTTGTCGTATACTCCCTTTCTTATCCTTTTGAAAACGCTTACTCCAACATTCATATGACTATAATCCTCGTCAATATTCTCTTTTTTCTTCTGGTCTATAGAGATAATGCAGTTAGCCTCTATATCTTCTGCAATCTTAGTCGCTGCTCTGCCTATGCTCTCTTCAATTATGTTAGTCATGAATTAGACTTTTATTAACTAGATTAAATATCTTTCTAAAAATTAAGCTGGAATTTTAATATTTAAGAATTATTATGCTCGTAACTCTACATTCCTTTTATTATCAAGCGCATAAACCAGCTTCTTTCCAATATCACTCTTCTTATTCACTTTTATTTCTCCTCTTTTTCCTGCAATGGCTGTAAACAGATAGCTCCCATCAACCAAGAAATCAACTTTATTCCCTATCTTGTCCTGAACAAAGAAAATCAGGTTATTGCCGCGCTCGCTAACATTATATTTTACTACCTGCTTATCTGCTATCAACTCTCTAACATCAATATGCATTCCAATCTCTTTCTCTATCTGGTTTATCATTACTCCTTTCTTGCCTATTATTCTGGCCATATCCTCCTCAGGAACATAAACAATTGCTTTATTATCACCAATAACTTCCACTTTAGCATCTCTAGAGTATTTCCTGATCTCTTTCTCTATAGATTTCTCAGCGATCTCGTGTGCCGCAGTCTTCTTGTTGCCAGAGACAGGAATAACAACAGTCTGTTCCCCATAGCTGTATATCTCATATTCTAGCTTGTCTGTCTCAAAATCTCTTACTTCAACTACAGGCCTTGATAAATCTGATTCAGTCATTCCAGTTGGAACTTTTACTATCATTGCCTGGCTATACACCTTAGCTATCTTTCCTGCCTGAATAAATAATACAGTATCGACAACACTAGGAATCATTCCAACTTCCATTCTGGAAATGAATCTCTGCACAGCATCTATTGGGCTAGCTCCATGCAATACTCCAATACACTCGCTTCCACCAAGCCTTAGGTCAATATACAGCTCAAAATCAGGAGTATCTCTCATCTCGTCAAAAATGATATTGTCTGGCCTGGATA
>CAZTDM010000026.1:5335-9529 GCA_964611795.1 Candidatus Woesearchaeota archaeon | reverse complement strand
CGGCAGTCTGCGCTTTAGTTCTGCTATAGTTATAACACTCTCGTTCATGTTCTTGAGTGTACTTTCTACCATAAGCACAGTATTCAATGTTGGGGAATGCTCTAATTCTTGCATTTTTCATCACTATTATTTATTAACTTATAATTATTATTTACTAATTAGTATATAAGCTTTGGGGTTTAGGGCTAGGACTTTAAAATTGAAACTATAACCAATTAACCTCTATCTCATCAGTTCTTTGATATGGCATTATCTTATCTTTCAAGAAGCCATTTCCAGAGTGGTACATAGTCGATTTCTTTTTCTTGTTTTTCTGTATCTTTTGTTATTAAGATAAGTTTGCTGGTTTTTTTGAATTTATCTTTGAAGTCAAGTAGTGATTTAATTTCTCTTTCACTTATTTCATCTGTAAAAGTAATGTTTATTGCTGTAAGTGACTGATCTTTATTTTTGATTACAAAATCTACTTCTCCTTTGTTCTTCCAGTAGTACGGTTGCTGATTTCTTCTTTTTAATTCTATGAACACTAAATTTTCCGCGAGTTTTCCTTCATCTTTTGAGTATAAGAAACTTACTGCATTTCTCAGACCATTATCTATGCAGTATATTTTGGAAGGCAATGTTTTTTGTTCTTTAAAAGAGTAAGAGAAATGGTCTACTGTAAAGAAGAGAAAAGCCTCTTTAAAATAGGCAAGATAATCTTTTATTGTATCATATGACAGTTTTAAGGCATTTCTAACATTTCTTAATGAAATTAACCCTGTAAAGTTTGTTGTAAAGAATAATGCCAGATCTTTAGCTTTTTGGCTATTTAAATTGTACCTGTCAACTATATCCTTGTATAGAATGTCATCAAAATATTGTTCAAGAATCTTTAGCTTGTAAGGCTCTTGTTTAAGTATTATCTCAGGAAAACCTCCTAATGAAAGATATTCTGAAACATTCTTTATGAGCAGAATTTTTGTTTTTTCGAGAATAACACCTCTTATAGCATTTTCTTTATCGATGGTTAGTCCTTTAAAGGAGAGGAATTCTTCAAGGTTTAAAGGGAAGACTTCAAAAGTTATATTTCTCCCAGTTAATAAGGTTGAATATTCTCTTTTGAGAAGATATGAGGATGATCCGCTAATTATAAACTTATCATTTGTTTTAAGGTCATATTTTTTCCTTATCCAAGACTCCCAGTCTTTCTTTCTATGGATTTCATCAAGAAAGATAAATGCCTTTTTATCTGCATTCATGTTTTCTCTATATGACAAGTAGATATCATCAAGAGTGTCTTTTTCTAATTTTTTATCCTCTAAATTAACAAAAAGTATCTGTTTAGGGCTTATATTTTTTTTCAAAAGAGTTTGGATAATCTGGTACATTAAAGTACTTTTACCAGAGCGTCTGATTCCAGTTATTATCGTAATTTCTTTAACTTCTGCAGAATTTAACAAATCTTTATACTGTGGTCTTGGTTTTCCTGCCAACTCATCAACGAACTCAGGCCTTTCCCACCAAGGATTCCACTCTGTTAATTTAGCTTTTTCCATGTTACGTTAGAATGTAACAATTAGTATATAAATGTTACGGTTTGACGTAACCTTATAAGGGGAATATTGTTAGCCAGCTTTTGCTAATAATAGATTGATAGAATATTCTTAAAGCCAATTAACAGCTATTTCATCTGTTCTTTGGTATGGGTAGATGTCTATAACTTTCTGTCTATTTCCAGCATTCCACATCAAATATCCAAGATATGCTATCATCACAGCCTGATCGCCTGAGTACTTTAAAGGAACAGAGAAGAACCTTGCATCTCGTTCCCTGCACATTATATCAAGCATCTCTATCAGCCTTTTATTTGCTGCAACTCCACCAATAAGAACAACTTCATTCTTGCCAGTGTGTGCCAGAGCTCTTTCTGTAACTTCTGTAAGCATTGAGAAACATGTTTCCTGCATTGAGAAGCAGAGATCTTCTCGCTTTATTCCAGTCTTGAATTTTTTTATAACATCTGTCAATATTCCTGAGAAGCTCAGATCCATTCCTTTGACAGTATATGGAAGCTCTATATATTTCCCTTCTTTGGCTAGCTGCTCTATTATAGGGCCGCCTGGGAAGCCAAGGCCAATCTCTCTTGCAAGTTTATCCAAGGCATTACCTATGGCTGCATCTAGTGTCTCTCCAAGAATCCTGAAGCGATCTCCTTCCAGGCTTATTATCTGGGTATTTGCTCCTGAAACATATAGATAGATTGGATTCTTGACTTCTGTGCATAAATGGCCAGACATTAAATGAGCAAGTGCATGATTTACCCCAATAATTGGCTTGTTATGCTCTTTTGCTAACTTCAATGCTATATCTTTTGTTACTGATAGGCAAGGAGACATTCCCGGAGCATTTGAAAAAGCAATCAGGTCTATGTCTTTGAATGTCAGATTAGCTTGCTTGAATGTATCTTCTATGATCTTAGAGCTAAGATTGCGATGATGATTTGCAGCATCATATGGAATAATCCCGCCAGTAACTGTGGTATATGCATCTCTGGATTCTCCCAGAACTTTTTTATCTTCTAGAATAGCTGCAGCGAATGTATGGGCTGTACCTTCTAAGCCAAGAATTTTCATTTTACTACCTTCAGCAAGATTGTTTCTAGATTACTAGCTGCAATTCTATTTTTTCTTTTAGCTAATTGAATAAGTTGCTTTCTAGTAGCTTCTCTATCTGTAATATATTTTTCTGCTAGATTAGATGCGCTTAATCTGGCAAAGTAGAGTTCGGTCTTTGAATTATTATAGCAAAGTCTTTCTATCACTAGTATGTTTAGGTTTCTTTTTTGGATATAGCTGTGACAGATTTTATACAAAGAATCTTGAGTAACCATTGACATGCTAGGTATTACTGGCCAGGTAAAGCCTGCTTTTATTGCTGCATTCTGGCTTATATATCTAATTAGCATTTAACTTCTGTAAAGAAAATAATTTATAAATCTATCCTACAATTATTTTGCATAAGCGAAAGATATATATATATATTGTATAATACTTATATAAAAAGGTGAGAATTTGGATACACAAAAGTCTGTTTTCCTAATTGTGGCTGTATTAGTAGCTGGACTTATTCTTGGTTATGCATTTACAGGCAAGTCTAGTGCTACAGATAAGCCTAGTGCTACTGGTGGTTATTTTTGGATTACTGGTGTCGAAGGTGGTGCAACGCTTACCTGTGCATGTGGAAGTACTGGTACGGTACTCAATGGCTGTAAGCGTCTCAGGGATAAAAGCTGGGTTGACTGTGGATTAGGGCCGGTAGGTTGTTATGAGGGATGGAGGTGTTGGTAAATACTGACTATTAACTAGAAGATTAAGCACATGTTTCTTATATACTATATAATCTTATAAAGCATTAATTATTTTACATTACAATACTCTTTTTAAATAGGATAGTCAAAGTTCTAGATTTATGGATGCAATTATTTTAGCTGGAGGGAAAGGAACCAGGATGGATAATATTGAGCCTAAGCCTCTGGTGATGATTGGGGATAAGCCACTTATTCAGCATCAGATTGATTATCTTCTTGGCAAAGTAGACAGAATAATAGTATCAACTGGGTACATGGCTGAAAGAGTTGAGAAGTTTGTAAAAGAATTGTATCCTAGATTTTCAGATGGGAAGTATTGCAAGTCTGATATCTATTTTTCTAGAGAAAATGAACCTTTAGGTACTGCAGGTGGATTGAAGAAGGCTTTGAACATGACCGTTAGAAATGAGGTTTTGGCATTTAATTGCGATGATATTACTGATATCCCAATTTCGAAGTTAGAAGAGATTACAGAGAATACATTATGCATTGTAAACCCGACTTTGCCATTTGGAAAAGTTGTATTTGATAAATATGAATATGTAACTAACTTTAATGAGAAAGAGAAGATGAATGACTTCTGGGTAAGTTGTGGATGGTATAAATTTATGGTCAACTCCCAGTTTTACAACGGCTTGCCTAATAAAGGAATGCTAGAAACTGATGTTTTTCCAAAAATGGCAGAAAATAGAAAATTAAAAGCTTATTTACATACAGGATTCTGGAAACCTATAAACAGTAGAAAAGATATAGACGAATTTAATATACTGTCTAGATCTTACCAAGCAGCTTCCCAATAAGATAGCCGCCCATTGCTGCTGCTGTTCCTATTGTTGCAATTTCCA
>CAZTDM010000026.1:0-5325 GCA_964611795.1 Candidatus Woesearchaeota archaeon | reverse complement strand
AGACCAGAGCGTTTCCAACTGCCTACAGTTATCTTTGCCTTTAATGCTCCTATTATGAACAGTATAACTACTGAAATTATTAAAGACACTATCATACTTGATTTAATATCGAGTAAAAAGAATGGGAATAATGGGATTAAGCTGCCTATAAAGCTAGCTACTCCAACAACAATTCCACTTTTTAATGGGCTACCATATTCTTCTGGATACATCCTGAGCTCTTCAGCCATCAATGTGTCAAGCCATAGTCTCTTACTTCCAGTTATTTTTCTTAGAACTTGGTCTAATAACCTGCCGCGAAAACCTTTTTTTAAAAATATATGACGAACCTCTCTTTGTTCAAATGCTGGGTGCTTTTCAATTAATTTTTGCTCTTTCTCCAGCTGGCTTTGATAGAATTCTTTAGCTGCTTTAGTTGATGTGTATGCGACTGCTGCCATGCTAAGAGATTCCGCAAATGTGGCTGCCAAACCAGATATGATGACGATTCTAGGATCGTTAACTGCAGCTGCAACACCAAGGACATTACCTAGAACATTTACCAGACCATCTTGACCACCAAGAATAATATCTTTTAATTCGTAGCCTACTCCGTCTAAATACCTCTTTTTATGCATATTTTCTATAATATATGATAGATTTTAAATGTTTTTATTTCTTGAATGCAGACAGCTTGTATTTCTTGATGATATCATTTACATGATTCCAGTTTAATGTCTTCATGAATGCTTCAATATATGATTTTCTTGAAGTCCCATAATCAATAAAATATGCATGCTCAAATACATCAAGAATTAGTAATGGAATGCTTCCCCAGACTCCTCCCTGATTATGAGTGTCACAGACAAAATTATGAAGCTTGCCATCTTCTATGTCTAATGCAAGAACTACCCATCCTCTGGCTGCTATACCTAATGCTTTGAATTCTTCAAACCAGTGTTCATAACTGCCAAAGTCTTCTTTTATCCATTTTGAAATATCACCAGAAGGCTGAGCATTTCCCCCCATATTATCAAAATAACCTTCATGGAGCTTTACCCCATTCAATGCGAATGTCTCTTCTACTTTTAACTCTCTTAAATCAGAATAAGTAGCATTTGCTGTTGTAAGATCTACTGTCTTTAATTTATTCCAGATCTCGTTGACTTTCTTTACATAACCTGCATATAGAACATCGTGATGCTCTGACAATTGCTTTTCGCTCAAGCCATCTAGCTTTTTATATTTTAAAGGCCTGACAGTTTTTTCAGCGTACATATTTATCCCCCCATTTGTTATTTATCGTATTTATTTTAAGAATATTTAAAGATATCTATTAATCTGCATTGTTGCGTTAAAGGGAGCTAATAACCCTAAGATTAACAGAAAAAGATAAAAAGGTATAGTTATTAGACTTTTATTATGTCACAAAAAGGAATAAAAGACTTAATAGAAGATTATAAATCAATCAGAGGAAGAACAATAGAATTCTTAAAAAAAATTCCAGAAGAAAAATGGACTTGGAGACCTCACGATCTTCTAGGTAGTTTTGGTATGCAAGTTCGTCATATATGCACCTCACAACAGTCATATGTAGAAGGAATAAAAAAAGGTAAAATTGATTTTTCTCAAAAGGATTTTGATAAAGAAATCGAAACAAATAAAGATAAAGCAATAAAAAGATTAAAGGAATTAGATAAAGAATTATTTGATTTAATGAGCTCACTTAAAGAATCTAATAAAAAAATAATCTTCGTTGATGGAGTATCTGGAACTAGCGAAGAAACACTTACTAATGTTATTAATTATATGATTGGACACGAATTTTATCATCAAGGGATTTTTACTTGTTATGGGAGACTTGCAGGTATGGGCAAATTCCTTTTCATGTAGCATTATTATGCTTTACTCATCTTAATCAAATCTCTCTGTCTTAATCTTGCTTCTATCAACGCCAAGAGCTATTAGCATCTGCTGTATCTCGCTAACCATTTTTGGAGGGCCACAGAGATAGAACAAGACTGAGGAATAATCTGGAACTAGCTCGCGAATTATCTTCTCGTCTATCCTGCCGTTATTGCCATGCCAGCTTTCATCCTGGGTTGTTGCTAGGTAAAGCTTTAAATTCTTATTTTTCCTTTCCAGTTCTATAAGCTCTTTATGATAGATGATATCATTTTTTGTTTTGTTTGTATAGATTAATCTCATTTTTACAGGATGATTATGCTCTGTATTATTTCTTATTATACTCATCAATGGAACTATTCCTGAGCCAGCACCAATAAGCACAAGATTATTACCTAGTTCTGGAAGATGGAAAAACAATCCATATGGAAATTCTACTGCTACTTTATCTCCGGGCTTTAAGTTTTGCATGCTTGTACCAAATGGACCAGGGTTATGCTTTTTAACTGTAAAATCTATAAAATCCTTGCCAGGGATTGATGCAATAGAATATACTTTCTTTTCTATCTTATCTTTGCCATCTCTAACAACATTTAGTGTTAGCATGCCAAACTGACCAGGCTTAAAATCTGTTTTATCAACTACCTTGAACCTTATTGTCCTTGTGTCATGTGTTTCTATTATGTTGTCAATAACCTCTAGAATCATATGATTATTGCTAGAATAATGGTTTAAAAAGTTAACTATAGTTTATATCTCTTCATGATTAATGAGTTAGATACTACAGAAACTGAGGAGAATGCCATTGCGGCTGCAGCATACATCGGATTCAATAAAAAGCCAAAGAAAGGATATAGCAGGCCTGCTGCTAATGGTATGCCTGCTACATTATAGATAAATGCCCAGAAAAGATTCTGTTTAATCTTCTTGATAGTATAACTGCTTAGCTTTATTGCCTTTACTACATCCTGCAAGTCATTCCTGACAAGAACTATGCTGCCAGACTCTATTGCCACGTCTGTGCCTGAGCCTATAGCAATTCCCAGATCTGCCTGTGCTAGAGCCGGGGCATCGTTAACTCCATCACCTACAAATGCAACTTTCTTGCCAGACGATTGGAGTTTTTTTACCTCTATAGATTTTTCGTGGGGAAGGACGTTAGCAAGAACCTTAGTTATCCCTAACTGCCTTGCAATTGCTTTAGCTGTCCTTTCATTATCTCCTGTAATCATTACAACCTGCTTGCCCAGATTTCTCAAATCTGTAACAGCTTTTTTGGATGTTTCCTTCAATGTATCTGCAATAGCGATTATACCTGCTATCTTCTTGTCAATGGCTACAAGCGTTGCTGTCTTTCCTTCATCTTCAAGCTTAGCTAATTGCTTTTCATATGAAGAAAAACCTATTTTATTTGCTGTCATTAATCTTCTATTTCCATTAAGAATATACTTGCCTTTATAGCTGGCTTTTATACCAAGTCCTGGAATATTTTCAAACTTAGAAGCATCTGGAATTTTAAGCCTTAATTTTTTTGCATAATTGACTATTGCCTCTGCCAATGGATGTTCTGAATTCTTTTCTGCTATTGCCGAGTATAACAAAACATCATTTTCCTTATGATTATTCAATGCAATAACATCTGTTACCTCTGGCTTGCCTTTTGTCAGCGTGCCTGTCTTGTCAAATATTATTGTATTAACCTTATGAGCAATCTCTAAGGCTTCTGCGTTCTTAATTAATATGCCAGATTCTGCTCCTTTGCCTGTTCCAACCATTATTGCTGTTGGAGTAGCTAAGCCCATAGCGCATGGACATGCTATTATTAATACTGCAATGAAATTAAGCAATGCATAGTTAAATCTTGGATCTGGGCCTAAGGAATACCAGAGCAAGAATGTCAATATTGAGATAACCACTACAGTCGGGACGAATACGTTTGCTATCTTATCTGCAAGCCTCTGTATGGGTGATTTACTTCCTTGTGCATCCTGGACAAGCTTTATGATCTGGGCAAGCATGGTGTCTTTTCCAATCTTTGTTGCATTTATTTTTAGCATTCCATTTTTGTTTATTGTTGAGCCGATTACAGTATCTTTAACTTTCTTCTCTACTGGCATGGACTCTCCAGTGACCATGCTTTCATCCACACTAGAATATCCTGAGATAACTATTCCATCAGTGGGAATTTTTTCTCCAGGCTTTACTAATATGATGTCATTAATCTTGACATCTTCTATAGGAATCTTGATTTCCTTGCCATTTCTTATGATTGTGGCTGTTTTTGCCTGCAAGCCAATCAACTTCTTAATTGCGTCAGATGTATGGCTCTTTGCTCTTGCTTCCAGATATCTTCCAAGCAAGATTAATGTAATTATTACAGCTGCCGTGTCAAAATAGACTTCTGCTTTTAATGAAGTACCTGAGAAGAATGCTGGGGATAAGACTACGAACAAGCTGTAGACAAATGCTGCTGTAGTGCCTATACTCACAAGAGAATTCATGTCGAAATTAAGATGTCTTATTGTCTTTAGTGTAATCTTATGGAATATCATGCCTGCATAGAACTGGACAGGAATTGTAAGCAAGAGCAATATGATGTTCATAGCTGTTTTTGGGATAAAACTTAATAAGGGAATAAAATCTTGGTAAGTGCCAAGCAAGATAAAAAATGATAACACTGCAGAGAGGATGAACTTGTTTTTCAGATCATTAAGCTCCTGCCCTTTCATCATGGCCGCATGATCATGACCAGCTTCATGCATTCCTGGCTGCATGATGTCATAACCAGATTTCTGGACTTCTTTCTTTACTTTTGCCAGATCTATACTGTCTTCGTGAGTTATTGTTGCTTTTTCAGTTGCTAAATTAACATTTACTGACCTAACATTTGGAACTTTCTTGATTGCTTTCTCAACTGTTAGAACACAGCTGGCACAATGCATGCCTCTGATATCTAGTTCTGTCTTATTTTGCATACTTCCCCGGATTCTTGTCAAAATCTTGCTTGCAGTTCAGTGCACAGAAGTAATAAGTCTTGCCATAGTATTCACTTTTAAACTTGCTCTCTTTACTTATTTTCATCTTGCATACCGGATCTATCATTTTGTTGAAAAACATTTTATTTCCTCCTTAAGGTAGACTTTAGTTCAAGATACTCTTTCCTGCTAATCTCTCCCCTTGCAAATCTTTTTTCAAGTATTTCATGACTAGATTCTTTGCTTGATGTAAATTGTTTTATTGCCCAGATAATTAGCCAGATTAGGGCTGCCCAAAATAAGATCATCCAAAAAAATCCAAAGCTTCCATAACCATACATCATATCATACATGCCATAGTACGCCATCTTGACCTCCCAGATTTATATATCAAATCTTGATATATCAAAAAATGATAAAGTATTTAAATCTTTCTGCATTTTCAAATCTATGACTAAAGTTGACA
>CAZTDM010000025.1:0-9695 GCA_964611795.1 Candidatus Woesearchaeota archaeon | reverse complement strand
AACATCGTTTAGAAGGAATTTTAGAACATAGGAGTATAGACATACCTGCAGGCGTTTTAGACTGTGCCAAACTATTTTTTAGCAGAGCTATTGAAGGCATGAAAGATGACTTAGCTAGTATATCTGGAAATCCATTTGAAGCTACTGCAACCTACGATCTTGCTGCAGATATGATTGAAGCAAGCGGGAGTAGGAAATATTCCTATTCAGAAAAAAATGATGAGATTAAAAACCTGGCAGATTTAACTATGAGATTGGATAATAATAAGAAAAGTGTAGGCAAAGATGAAAAAGAAGCATATTTAAGATTACAAAGATTCTTCAAGGCCTTGAAAGAGACTTCTGATAATAACTCATATGCAAAAAGCTTATATGGAGAAAAGAGCAAGTATACATTCATATTATAATACTGTAAAAGAATAAAGCTTAAATATCCAAATTACCCTCACTTTAGTATGGCAAAGTTTTATTGCAACTATTGCAGGTACAAGTTTGAGAGCAAAAAAGAAGCTACTCCTACAATATGTCCTTTCTGCTCTAAGGAAAGGACATTAGTAAGAGAAATGGATGCTGCATCCTTAATAAAGGATGTAAGCGGGATGGAGTAAACCTTTTTAATTCTTTGATTAATCATTGTTTATGAAAATAGCTAAAGACATAGAAATCATAGATCTTGCATTGAAGATAAAAGATACCTTGATTATATCAGACTTACAGATTGGAATAGAGGGTGGGATGCAGGATCAGGGTATTCTTGTTCCTGTGTATCAATTTGATGATGTGTTTGCAAGACTGCAGAAGATAGTTGAGAAAACCAAGGCTAAAAGAATTATAATAAATGGAGACTTGAAGCATGAGTTTGGTAGCATTACAAATCAAGAATGGAGATATATCCTCAGAATTTTAGACTATTTACTAGAAAAGATGGATGTAATAATCGTTAAGGGCAACCATGACATAGTTATTAGACCTATTGCTAGTAAGAGGAATGTAAAGGTTGTGGATTATTATAAGATTGATGACAATATAATCCTTCATGGTCATAATATAATAGAGCAAGTTAAAAATTCTAAAACAATAATAATTGGACATGGACACCCTGCTGTAAGATTAAGAAGCAAGGTTAGGAGCGAGAAGTATAAATGTTTTCTTAAAGGGAGCTTTTTAGGAAAAGGTTCGCAAAAAGAACAAACCTTGATTGTTATGCCGAGCTTTAATATGCTTAGCGAAGGAACTGATGTGCTTAGAGATGATATATTGGGGCCATTCCTAAAACAGAACCTAGATGATTTTGAAGTTTATGTTGCAGAAGATAAAGTTTATAGGTTTGGAAAGATAAAAGAGCTGAGAGATTAATTCTTTTACGAAAGACTTAGCATAATAGAAAAAAGAATGGATAAAAAGATGAGTAGAACTTCTATATATCTAAATCTTTTTATTATTTTATCTTTTTTGATAGTTGTTTAATTTCCGGAGTAAACCATGCTCTAAGAAAAATAAATGGTCCATAGATTGATAGTAGTCCAATTTCCTTTTTATTATATGGCCGTTGACGTATTTTATCTAGAATCTTGCTGTAATGCTTTTGTAGATATGAATAGAACATAAAATGAGTGAGGAGGATTAGTATTCAAAATGTAAGAAAGACACCATTTAAAGATAGGGGCATATCATATATGATAAAAACTAGTATAAATAATTATCTATTAAATATTTTGATAAGCTAGCCAATATAATTGCCGATATCTTCTGGATTCTTGACTTTTAATGCTGGCAGGCTTATATTTGGAGGCAAGTTAACCTCTTGTGCAAGATTTAATGTTTTAATGCTGCACCTCATTAGAATGGTGTTGAGTATCTCTGGAGCAATCTCTTTTGTGAGCTTTTTCTCTTTATCCCAGACTTTTAGAATCTCTTTAGACTTCTTGTTGCTTGCGAGATATAAGATATTGCCATTAATGGTAATGTTCCCGATATCTGGGCTGTAAACTGCAGCAAATTCAAAAGCGAATTTCAATCCCTCTCTTTTTTCATCACCATATGAAAGCTCTTTTTGAGCTATCTCTTTTATCGTTACATTGTTCTTAACATCTATGTTCACTCCTTTTACAGGAGCTTTCTTCTCTACCGAGATCTTTTCTAGATTAAAGCCGACTATTGTCATAGTAGTTAGTTCCAAAATACGACTTATAAAGATTATGGTTTTATAACCTAGTTATTTTTTTTAGTATAGCTTCTTTCCCTTTCCATACCAATACTTCTTTTAACACTTCTTCTATATTCTTAACTGGGATGATCTTGACCATTTTCTTCTTTTCTGGAGGTAATAATACATCTTGTTCATTTGCTTTTGGGATAATGACGCGAGTAATTCCTGCGTTAATTGCTGCTTCTATTTTCTGGGTAACTCCTCCGACTGCGAGAACCTCTCCACGGACTGATAATGACCCTGTTAGAGCTGTATCTTGTCTGACCGGGACTTTTGTCAATGCAGAAATGATAGCTGTTGCAACTGCTATAGATGCTGAATCTCCCTCTACACCATAGCTAGATGTCTGAATAAACTGGACAAAGATATCATGCTTCTCTTTTATATCTTCGCCAAAGTATTTTAAGATTGTTGCAGACACATTCTTCACTGCTTCTTTTGCTATGCTGCCAAGCTTGCCTGTTGCTATAATCTCTTCTTTTCTTCCTCCTGGAGTGACTTCTGACTCAATTGGGAGGACTATTCCTGAGAAGCTGCCTTCTGAGCCCAGAACTGCAAGCCCATTTACCCTTCCGACTTGCTGGCCTTTAGTAATGATAATATCGTATCTTTTCTTGTCTTCAATATACTTATCTGCAAGCTGCTGCTCTAATGTCCTTGCGAAAGATCTTGCTTGCAAAATATGCTTTTTTTCAACATACTTGCTTCCTTGATCTAAAGATAGATCGCCAGATGCACGTATAAGGCCACCGAGCTCTCTAAGACGAAGGCTAATCTTTCCTGAGATTCCTGCGCGCCTTCTAGCTTCTTCAACTATCTCTATTGCTGCTTCTTTTGTGAAATGAGGGATCTTGCCATCTTTGATTACTTCTTGAGCGATGAACTGGAATATCTTGTTCCTGTTTTCTATAGTATCATCTATCATGTCATTCATAAAGACTTCATAACCATAACCCCTGATTCTAGAGCGTAATGCAGGATTCATCTTACGGATAGTGTCTAGGTTGCCAGATGCAACCAGAATAAAGTCACATGGGACTGGCTCGCTTCTAGTCATTGCTCCTGATGAACGTTCTGACTGCCCTGTGATTGGATACTTCTTTTCCTGCATGGCTGTCAATAACTCTTGCTGAGACTGGAGTGAGAGATTTGCAATCTCATCTATGAATAATACACCTTTGTGAGCACGATGGATCATTCCAGGGATTAATCTTTCGTGGCTTGGGGTGCCTAGTCCGCCTGAGTTTTTTACTAAAATTCCGTTTGCAAATAGATTACCTGACTCAGTAGTTAAATTGTGGAGGTATCCCTCATATGGAACCTTCTCTATTTTCTTTATTCTTTCTGTTTTAAGTTTGAATAATGGCATTTTCTTTGTTATTTTTTAAATTTGATAATAATTCAAGCGATTTTGGAGTTAGTTTTAATAGATTTAGGACTACCTCTTCTTTATAACCCATAGACAACAAATTTTTAAATCTCTGACTTTTAATTTCTATAAATTTAGATACTGTATTTGCTAACTTATCTTTTTTATATTTGCAGTAATTTAATTTTGTTAAGGTCATAAAGTTAGTTACATTTTCTAATGTTTTAGAGATTAATAACTTGTAGATTTTAGTTGGCTCTCCAATTCTATTTTTCTTTTTGTGATCATTTATATATATCTTACCAGTTTTAATTCCTTTTTTATTTAAGTATAACTTAATTTCTGTTAAAAATGCTATCTTATTATTTTCAAAAATTTTTGTTGAAGTTATACCAAAGCTAAGGTCTGTAACTGAGTTATTATTTGGGTGGATTTTTGGAGTTGATAACTCATTTCCGAATAAATAACCAAAAAACTCATTCTGGGTTGCTTCATTTAGATATATCCAATAAGGGATATTTAATGCTACCAAGGATTTATCACCAACTGGAGCACCTAAAGCTATAAAAAATCTTATTAAATTTCTGTTTGTATTTTGATAACACCAAGAGTGCCCATAAACTCCTGCCTCGATTATTCTAGAATTTTTTTCTATTTCTATTCCAAATAGTTTCTTTAAATCATCTCCAAATTCTTTTACTGCTTCTAATTCAGAACTTGATAGAAATATCCCATTTAAATTACTAAAAATCCCACCATCTCCAAAGCTAGATCCTATAATTTTTGCAATTAAGGTCAACTTTGGATGGTCTACTTTTAAAGGCAGTAGATCTTTTTCTTTTAACCAATCAGCAGTTTGGATTGGTGTTGGGATATGCTTACCAGCATGCCACCACCTTGTTTTTCCATATTGTTGCCCTAGAATCTTGGCTATTCTCTTGTAACCAAATGATGGATTTTGTTGTTTAATCTCTTTATATTTATAGTGCAGTCTACATTGCTCTTGCTGTCTTTTATCATAAGTATTTATGATATCTTGGTCTGTTATTATATAGTTACTAGTTTGTGCCATGGTTTTATTTTATCTGCCCGAATATACTTTATTTTGTTGAGATTAGTTTTTATAGCTACCTTATGTTCTGGTGTCACAATTAATTTTTTACCTGACCCTAAAATAATCTTAATTAAACTGCCCTTATATTTATATTTATTTACAGATAAAACTTCAACATTTTTATTTATTCCTTTATTATAACCTATAGTATAATATTTCTTAGGTTTTGTATATGCTGCTATATAATATCCTTTTCTTATTTTTTTGTTTTCTTTTAATATCTTGTCTACTATATTTTTTATACTTGATTTTTTGCCATTCATATAACTATTGTTTAGTGGTGAAAAAGTCTGCAAAGGATCATGCAAAACGTCTCCTAGCAATGCACCTGACTGGCTTCCAGTTCCATCGACAAAAGGTGCTTTCTCACGCTTAGAATTATCAATAAGCAATCTAGGGGTTCTTGAGCCTGTAGATGAGATGCGTATTCTCCTGTTGATATTTATGAATATAACAAATGCTGCCAGAAATATCATTGATCCTATTAATGATGCGGCTGCAAGAATATCTCCGTATTGCTTTCTAACCCACCATGGTGTTATGATAGATATTATTAGTAAGATAAAGAAGAGCACATTTTGATTGTTCATGGAAGACATGGCCTGCAATCTTGCCTTATTCAAAATTTCCTGGCCTTTTCCTTTAGGAACCACCCTTATTAAAGGCAAGTTGTCATCTGCAACATTCTGCACTGCAATAACATCTTCTAGTGTTTCTTTAGGTAAAAGCTCTGCCAATGCCTGACCAACCATAGACTTACCGGTGCCTGGAACACCTATAAGAAGAACGTTCCTATGCTGCTTGGCAGCCTTCTTGATCATCTCGATACTTAGATCCTGGCCTATTACCTGTTCATATAATTTCTTAGGTACTTTAATCTCTTCTGTTGTATTAAATTCAAGTTCTTTCATTTTAAAGCTAGGATATTAAGAAAAAAAGGTTTATAAATAGATATTATGGCTAAATTATGTCTTCTTCAGCTACTACAAGGAAGTCACCTACAGCTATTACAGAGCTATATGGTATGAGGAAATTGCCTTTATTGTCTTTTTCTAGGCTTAAACCTTCAGCATAACCTGTAGGATTTCTAATGACTATTTGTAATAGTTCGCCTGTTCTTACTTCAAAAGTAAGATTATCGACTTCACCAAAGCGTTTACCTGTCTTAGTAACGACAGTCTTACCAACTAATTGTCTTGCATATCTTTTTTCGTCATCTGCCATTTCTGAACACCCTCTTGTTTTTTATTAAAACGATTGATTCTTGTTATTCTTTTGTTTTAACTTGTTTATAAAGTTTTCGAGTATTCAAAAGATATTATAAAAAGTTCTTTTCTATAGTCATATTATAAGGCACTGCTTGGTTTCCTGTAAAGATTTTTTACTTAATTTGATATGCTGACCCTCACACCTACATTTCCTATGGAATGTTTTGTATAAAATTAAAAGAATTTGATGTTATTTTGTTATGTTATATTAGATTATGAGTTCTATTGCAAAGATATTGCTAGATAAGGGTTAGAAGGGTTGTGAAAATTATTTTTATCCTATAGGGCTTGTATTATTATTATATTAGCTTTTATAGAATTAATTATTATTTAGTTACATATATATTATTATTTAAGTTTAATTGTTGTATAGTATATATAATGTTAAAATAAAACTTACTAAAAAATTTCACCTAAACTCCACATGAAACTAAGGTGTTATCTTTTTGTAGTAACATCTTTTTCGATAAGAAACTTTTAAAAATAAAGTTGCAGTGGAAGTTAAGGGGATGGTGTTATATATTCTAGAATAAGAATCTTTAAATAGAAGGAACATTTTTAATTTTAAAATGTCGCAAAAGGGGTTGTCAAGTTTCTTTGAGAATTTTCTAAAGAAAGAACCATTATTCACAAACAAGAATGTTCTTCAGTCAGGTTATACTCCAAAAAACGTTCCATATAGAGAAGATCAGATACAAATCATAGCAGGAATATTAGCGCCTGCATTAAGACTAGAAAAACCTAGCAATATCTTTATTTACGGAAAAACTGGCAGTGGGAAGACGTTAAGTGTAAAACATGTTGCTGATAATATCTTAGATATATGTACTGATAAGAAGATTAACCTTAAGATGGTTTATATTAATTGCAAGCTAAAAAGAGTCAGCGATACTGAATATAGAATAGTAGCACAACTTGCAAGAGAATTAGGGAAAGAAGTGCCCAGCACAGGGTTGCCTACAGATGATGTATACAAGATTTTTGTAAAATTAGTCGACGAAAGAAAACAGTTGGTAATCCTTATTTTAGATGAGATTGATCAGCTTATTAATAGGGCAGGAGATGAAATACTCTATAATCTGACAAGATTAAACTCTGAATTGAAGTACGCTCAGATATCTTTGATTGGAATATCTAATAATCTACAGTTTACTGAAAACCTTGATCCTAGAATAAAGAGCAGCCTGAGTGAGGAAGAGATATTATTTCCACCCTATAATGCTGTGCAATTACAGAAGATTCTGCTGCAAAGAGCCAAGCTTAGCTTCAGAGAGGAAGTGATTGAGGAAGGAGTAATTGAGAAATGTGCTGCATATGCTGCAAGAGAGCATGGAGACGCTAGAAGAGCACTTGAATTATTAAGAGTAGCTGGAGAGCTCGCTGAGAGAAGCAATTCTAATAAGGTTAACATCAAACATATTGACGAAGCAGAAGATAAAGTGGAAAGAGACAGGGTTTTAGATACTATCAACACACAACCAAAGCAGATACAACTCACATTGTACTCTATATTGGAAGTTTGCACCAAGAACACAAATGGACCAATATTTACTGGAGAAGTATTTGATATCTATAAAGGCGTTTGTTCTAAGGTAGGGATAAAATCCCTGACACAGAGGAGAGTGAGTGATATCATAGCTGAGCTAGATATGCTTGGAATAATAAATACTAAGGTGGTTAGCAATGGTAGATATGGCAGGACAAGACAGATTAGTATAGCTGTACCAAATAGTACAATACCTAAGATAAATGAATTACTTAAGGATGGGCTAAACCTATGAGCAAGGTAATCATATCTAAGTTTATAGAAAATGGATTCTTAGTTAGTCCTGAGTTCCTGGATAAAAATGATAAAGAAGATGAAGCCAGTAGTTTGCTGGACCAGATCAATATTAAACTCTCCAGCAAAGATAGGCCTATTGTGGTTGGCCAGGATTTACTGCCTGTTATCCACAATGAGAAAAAAGTAGATATCAATTGGCTAGAATTCGACAGTTCTAAGGCATTATATGAGAAAGGAAGAAATGGGAAGACATATCAGACATTTTTAGATATTATGGTAGAGAGCTCTTTAGACAAGCCTTTTAAAAAAAGCCTTGAGGGAAAAGAGAGCTCGCAGAAAGAAACAGGCTTTTCAGAAAAGCTTGAGCAAAAAGAAACGCAAAAAGAAACGGAGATAGGAAATTCTGATGATAAATATAGAGTGCATATCTTAAAATCTTATGACGAACCACCTAAGAAAAGAACTGTGCAAGATTTTGTTACATATTTTAGATTAAGATATGAGGGAATAAAAAGAATCTTGCTAAACCGACCAGAACTGCAAAATGCTACTTCTATAAGCAGAATAATTGGCAGAAATGGGTACGAACTCGTAGCCATAATTGGAATAGTAAGCGAAAAAAGAATTACAAAGAACGGAAGCATAATCTTTAATTTAGAAGATTTAACTGGAAGCATTACTGTTATAATAAGCAAGGGAAATAGCAATGGACTGATAGATGTTGCTAATGAGATTGTTGATGATGAGGTTATAGGTTTAACTGGATTTGTAAGAGATAAGGCAATATTCGCAAATTCGATAATATGGCCAGATGTACCTTTGAAAGAATTAAAAAAAGCCAAAGATGAATGTTATGCAGCGTTTATCTCAGACATCCATGTTGGAAGCAAGAAATTCTTGTTTGATGAATTCATGAAGTTTGTCAGATGGATTAATGGCGGGACAGGAGATGAGAAGCAGAGGGAAGTGGCGTTGAAGATAAAATATCTTTTTGTCATTGGAGACATAATTGATGGGTGCGGGGTATTTCCTGGGCAAGAAGATAGCCTGGCAATAAAAGATATCGAGAAACAATATGATGCTTGTGCAGCTATCTTGGCTCAAATAAGAAAAGACATCAAGATAATTATGTGCCCGGGACAGCATGATTCTTTGAGATCAAGCGAACCACAACCAACCTTATACAAGGATTTTGCAAGGAAATTGTATGAATTAGAAAATATAGTCATGGTCAGCAATCCAGCATTAATAAATATCCACGCCAGCAAAGAATTTCCCGGCTTTGATGTATTGATGTATCATGGAGCTAGCTTCCATTATTTTATCAGCAATGTAGATTCTATAAGACAGCAAGATCCTAAAAATAACCCTAGTGTTGTTTCCAAGTTTTTATTAAAAAGAAGACATTTAGCTCCCACATATGGATCTGTAGGAATATTGCCTGATACTAAGTCTGATTCTTTGATAATAGATAAGGTTCCTGACTTTTTTGTAAATGGTGATATGCATAGGACAGACATTGGAACTTATAATGGAGTTGCGATAATAAATAGCTCTTGTTGGCAAGATAAGACAGAGTTTGAAGAAAAAGTAGGCAATAACCCAGATCCTGCAAAAGTTCCTATTGTCAATTTGAAGACTAGAGAGATAACAGTACTAGATTTTTCTAATTAAAATGGCAGTTGTTTGCAGTCCAGAAATGAAGAAATATTTCGATGAGTTAGATGGACAAATAAAGAGTGCTTATGATTCAGCCAGCAAGGCTAGGGAAAAAGGATATGACCCAGATGATAAGGTGGAGATTCAACTGGCGAGAAATATGGGGGAAAGAGTAGAGGGGTTAGTCAGCGTTATTGTACCGCAGATAAAGGGAAGCGGAGTTGTGCAGAGATTATTTGAGCTTGAGAAGAAATTCGGATTATTAGATTGGAGAGTTGGATTGACTATTGGAT
>CAZTDM010000024.1:6626-9749 GCA_964611795.1 Candidatus Woesearchaeota archaeon | reverse complement strand
GTATTTCAATTTTAAAAGTCCTAGGTCTTTTAACTAATTGTATCACACAATCGCATGCATCCTTGATCATATTCCCACCTACATTTCTTATATTATTGTTAAAATCACTGTAAACCTGGTTTGTGATGATGACTGGAATATTTTTGCCAGCTATCCACCTGAATACCTTAATGTTTTCTGCAATTGTTCGGTTCGCATATTTCTCATCTAGCTTAAGTTCAGCTCTGTATATGCTGCCTATAGTATCAACGATAACTAATCCAATCTTACCTGTTTCAACCAGCTGTATTATATCTTTCATTATTTTCTTTTGCTCTCTTAAGCTATCTAGTCTAAATATAATCAAATTATCTAATATTTTTTGGTAATCTTTTCCAGCCAATTGTTTAAATCTTTCAATAGAAAATCCTTTTTCAGTATCAATATAGACTACCTTTTTATTATTATTACTCTGTTCTATTGCAGCAAGCTTAGCGAGAGTTGTTTTGCCAGAGGCAGCTTCTCCATAAATCATAGTTAACTCATTTTTGTATTCAAACACAGAATCTAAGTCTTTGCTGCCTGTTTTCATAAAACATATCGTGCAGGATAAGGTTTATATTTTCTTCTAACCTTATTGACCTATGGATGATGACGAATTTTTAGGGTGTGCAAGACATTTTGAGAAAATTGAGACAAAAGAACTACAAAATCTGGCCAGACAGGTTGATTTAATTCTTAAATATGAACTAGAAATAAATAGTATCCTGGTGGATATGGCTGAAACAAGGATATACGATGCAAGGACTGTTGGTGTAATGGGAGATGCTAGAACATATGAATATCCGGCAGAGATCACACTCTACCATAAAGATAATTTTATTTGGAAACCAGATTTCCTAGCAAATCTAAGTTCAAAAATAGTTAATAATGTAAGAGGCATTAACAGGGTTGTTTATACTACAGCTATAAACCCCGGAAAGAAGATCTTTTAAGATTGTCTAATTAAGATTAGATTTCAAAAACATAACCCAACAATTTTTTACCATTTATATAAGGCAGTAGCTCTTCTAAACAATTTCTGGAATAAATTTTTTCGTAGATATGCGCCCCTTTAGTATTGAGTGCAATAACTAATTCCAATTCTCTCACAGTTTTTGGTATACCTTTCTTTTTAATGTACCTTGCAGTAGCTAAACAATCTTCATCAAAATATTGATTTACAATATGTTCTTGCTTTATACCCATCCATAAAGTCCTTGCAATATCATCAAGAAATATTTTCCTAATGGTTTTACTTGCATCTTTACTTGTAGGATCAAATTTTAACATTGCAGGATTTCTAATTATATATGCTCCCATTTTAAATTTTAAAAGAATAACATTAATAAATATTGTGTTTATAGAAAATATATAAGCTTCTACAGTATTTTGAACAAGGACTAACTTGGGAAAGATTTATATATTAGTTATGTATACACTACCCGTATACACGGAAATGGATATCTACGAAACAACAATACTTTGCAATAACTGTGGAAACGAAACAGAAAAGAATTATATAGTTAAAGATGGCTTTAAGATACGTTCCTGGGTCTGCAACGATTGCGACAAAGAGTGGCATCATCCATCTGATATGCAAGAGTACAAGAAGTTTGCAGAACTTAAGGACAGAGATTTTCAAGTCAAGTTAAGACATGTCGGCAACAGCTATGCAGTTTCTATTCCCAAAGAAATAATAAAATTCACCGAAGTAAGGAAAGAAGGAAGAATAGTAAGGATGTCGATGGAAGGACCAGAAAAAGTCAGCATATCATTTACAAAAACAACAAGGAAAATAATAAGGAGACACCCACAATGACTGTTAAAGAAACAAGATTGAAGGTAATGGAAGCCTTGCAGGAAGAAGCCTATAAAGGCATTGTCAGAATAGATTCAGAAACAATGCGCGAGATAGGTGTTCGCCCAGGTGATATAGTTGAGATAGAGGGAAATAGAAAGACAGTGGGCATTGTTGACAGAGCATATCCGACAGATGTTGGCCAGGCAATAATAAGGATGGATGGAATCCTAAGAAGAAATGGAAAGACAGGCATTGGTGAGAATGTTGTTGTAAGAAAATGTGATGTTAAGGAAGCAAAGAGTGTAACAATAGCACCTGCACAAGAAGGAGTAATGATCCAAGGTCATCCAGATGTATTCAGGCGTGGCTTGCTTGGAAGAGCAGTAGTCAAGGGAGATATAGTTGCATTAGGCGGGGCTCAAAGAAGAAGAAAAACATTGACAGGCAGTCCATTCGAAGATATATTTGATGTGTTTGAACAAGGATTCATGGGAACTCTTGGCTTCTCTGGATTAAAATTCATAGTAGCAGGCATAGCCCCTAAAGATTCTCCAGTCATTATAACTGAAACTACCGAGATAAGCGTAAGCTCTAAGGCAATGGAAGTTACAGATGAAAGGGTTCCTGAAGTTACATATGAAGACATTGGCGGGTTAGAAGATGAGATTAAGAAAGTAAGAGAGATGGTAGAACTTCCATTAAAGCATCCAGAAATATTTGAAAGGCTAGGAATTGAACCGCCTAAAGGAGTTCTATTCCATGGCCCACCCGGAACAGGTAAGACCTTGCTGGCAAAAGCAGTAGCAAATGAATCAGATGCAAATTTCCTATTGATTAATGGGCCAGAAGTTACATCAAAATTTTACGGCGATTCGGAAAAAAGAATTCGAGATATATTTGAAGAAGCAGAGAAAAACGCTCCATCCATAATATTCATAGATGAGATTGATTCAATAGCTCCAAAGAGAGAAGAAACTTATGGAGAAGTTGAAAGAAGAATGGTTGCACAGCTTCTAGCCACTATGGATGGTATGAAGGGAAGAGGTAAAGTTATTGTTATTGGAGCTACTAATCGTCCAAACTCCCTAGATCCAGCTTTAAGACGCCCAGGAAGATTTGATAGAGAGATTACAATAGGGGTGCCAAATAAAGCTGGTAGGTTGAATGTTCTTAAAATCCACACAAGGAACATGCCATTGACTAAAGACGTAGACATAGATCATCTAGCAAGTGTTACACATGGCTTTGTTGGAGCAGACCTATCTGCATTATGCAAAGAAGCAGCAATGAGTGTTCTTAGA
>CAZTDM010000024.1:0-6616 GCA_964611795.1 Candidatus Woesearchaeota archaeon | reverse complement strand
TGATAGACAAATCATTTTATGAAGAAGTCAGAAAAAAGGGTATCCCGCACGATTTAGAGAAGCTTGCAGAGATAACTCACGGTTTTGTAGGAGCTGACTTGGAAGCATTATGTAAAGAAGCAGCTATGAGTGTTCTTAGAAGAGTATTGCCAGATCTAAAATTAAAAGAAGATACATCTATACCAAGAGAGGCATTAGAAAAATTAAGAGTTACAGCTAACGATTTCAAAGATGCACTAAAGGTAGTACGCCCATCTGCATTACGTGAAGTTTTGATAGAAAATCCTAATATTAAGTGGGAAGACATTGGTGGTCTAGCAATATTAAAGCAAGAGCTAATAGAAGCAGTTGAATGGCCTCTGAAAAACCCAAATGCATTCAAGCGTCTAGGCATCAGACCACCTCGTGGAGTGTTAATCTATGGTCCTCCGGGAACAGGAAAAACACTATTAGCTAAGGCTGTGGCAACAGAATCTGAATCAAACTTCATTTATATTAAAGGTCCAGAGCTAATAAGCAAATGGGTTGGAGAAAGTGAAAAGGCTATCAGAAAAGTTTTTGAGAAAGCTCGTCAAGCATCTCCAGCTATCATATTCTTTGATGAGATAGATAGCATTGCATCTAAGAGGGGAACAGAGATAGGAACAAAATCAACTGAAAGAGTATTGAATCAATTGCTTACAGAGATGGATGGCTTGGAAGAGTTGAATGATGTAGTAGTCATCGCAGCAACTAACCGTCCAGACCTAGTTGACTCAGCATTGTTACGTCCAGGAAGATTTGACAGGATAATCTCAACTAGAGTTCCAAACAAAGAAGATAGGATTGCAATTTTGAAAGTGCACACAAAAGCAATGCCTCTAGCTAAAGATGTCAAGATAGAAGAACTAGCAAACTTGACAGAAAACTTCTCAGGCGCAGATATAGAAAGCTTGTGCAGAGAAGCAGCTATTCTAGCATTGCGTGAAGACATAGAGGCTAAGCAGATAAAAATGAAGCACTTTGAAAATGCATTGAAGAAAGTTAGCTCATCTCTAACAGAGAAAGAAATACGCAGATATCAAGAGATAGAGGAAAGCTATTTGAAAAGAGCAAGAGCACCAGTAATAAGAACCCCTACATATATGGGTTAAGTTTAAATACTTTTATTTATTCTTTAATTTATGTCATTAAGAGCAATAAAGATTTCTAGTATCATACTTACAGTAGTCGGATTATTTGTTTTAATTATTCCAACAATAATTGCACTACTACTATGTGTTATCAAATCTTCACCTTTCTATGATGCAAATAGTGGCTATGGTTGTTTTGGTATTGGGTGGATGTGGGTTGGTGGATCGGTGCTATCAATTTTAATATTTTTATTGTCGTTAATAGCATTCTTCTACTATAATCAAAAAAATCCACTAGTCAAGGGCACTTATAGATTCTGGATGAGATATCTACTACCTTTAATTATTCTATCTACGATAGTAGCCTTGATATACGCATTTAATAGTTAAACAGTCAGAAACAGAAAATACTCTGTCTAAATATGTTGTCGTTTAATCATATTCTTATAAGGTATAAACTCCATTTCCAACCTCTAATGTATGCTCAGCTTATTCTATTAATTCTTCAATCTCTCTTTTCATTCTATGATTTAAGGAAACTTCTAATCCATAATGAGTAGGTTTAGATATAAGTACTTGATCCTTGAGCAGTTCTTCTATTGCATCTTTAACCTCTTTAGAGCTTCTTAATTCATTTGATAATCCTTTTGGTAAGTTATTGATATTAGTATGCTTATGCATCCACATTCTTTTTCTATAAAGCTTTCTAACAATAAATTTCTTTATAATGAGCTTTTTATCCATACAAACTCTATAAAGGAGTTGTTATTTATATAATTTTCTTTTTATAAACTAAGGTTATTAAAATGGAAATGTTTAAATACTCACTCACTCATCAACCAAACATGGAAGATAAAAGTGTATTCATAGAGTACTTTGGAGATTATCCTTTAATCAGGATACTGGACTTTTTGATAGATGGTAGAGAGATGGACTATAGCATGACAGAAATAGCCAAGAATTCTGGAGTAGGTTGGACAGCTTTCTCAGATATATGGCCAGGATTAGTAGAAAAAAAGATTGTTACTCTAACAAGAAAGGTGGGGAATGCGAAGTTATTTAGGTTAAATATGGAAAATCAGTGGGTAAAAGAATTAATAAAGATGGATAATATAATCACAAAATTAGAAACTGACAAGCTATTGATAAAAAAGGAAATTGCCTGATTAAATAGTATAAACTCCCTTTCCAACTTCGATAGAATGTTCATGTTGGCTCACTAATCCTTTGCTTTCTTCAACAAGCTGCGGATAAGTTCTAAGTGCGCCTTCTCTTTCAAGTACCCTCATTAAGAAATTTATATTTGGAGCTTTTAACCAACGGATGTGGAAAGGTAGTGTTTGATATTCTGTTTCTATGAACTTTAACAATTTTCTTGCTTCAAAACTCCTTACGTTTCTTAGATTGTTTACAGCATAAATCCCAGACGCTTTTCCTTCAGTAACTAATCCTTTTCCAGTGGTTGCAAAAGGCTCTATAGCAACATGCATGCCTTCTTTAAGCTGTCTTGAATCTCCATTGTCAAAATTAGGTATTGTAAGCTCATGGTGTACAACCCACTCTTTTATTCCATGCCCAGATAAATTTTTTATAGGTGAGAATCCATAACTATTAATCACTTTATGTATCACTCTTCCTAGCTCACTAACTTTTACTCCTGTCTTAACATGCTTTATTGCTTCTTCCAAAGCTTCTTTAGAAGCAAGAATAAGATCTTTGTTGTCATTGCTTCCAACTTCGATAGTGCAAGCAGTATCAGCTACACATCCATTGATATGCGCTCCCAAATCTAATTTAACCACATCTCCTCTTTTCAATGTCGTAGTTTCTCCAGGCATAGGAGATGCATGTGCTGCTATATGGTTTATGCTTACTCCGCAAGGGAATGCAGGCTTGCCACCAAGCTCAACTACCTTGGCTTCAACAGCTTCAGCTATATCAAATGTTTTTACGCCTTCCTTTACAAGCTGTCTTCCATATTCTCTAGCCTTAGCAGCAATCTCTCCAGCTTTTTTCCAATCGCTCATAATCTTAGCTAGAATTAGTATGATTTATAAAAGTATCTTACCTTAATAACAATATGAAAGGCTTTATCATTTATCCAACCTACAAAACAATAGATGGAAAAGCATATGCTTGCTTATATGGAAGGCTAGAGAATGGAGAAAGCTTTCTTACAATAAGCTATGCAAGATCCTATTTCTACATCAAGCAGTCTGATTTGAAAGACGCATTGAATCTTGGCAAATTTGAGCATGAATCTACCGATTTCAAAGACTTTGCAGGAAATAAAGTTGAAAAAATAATTCTAGACATCCCATCCGATGTTGTAGCTCTTCGTGATTCATTTCATCAAAACAATATAGGTACATATGAAGCAGATATAAAATTTCCATACAGATTTATGATAGATAATTTCTTACAATCATCTTTAGATATCGAAGGAAGTTATGAATCTAGCGAGAAAGTTGATAGGGTATATAAAGAGCCCGAGATTAAGCCGGCAAGTTATATTCCTAAACTAAAAGTTCTATCTATGGATATAGAGACTAGCCTAGACGGCAGGCATCTTTATTGCATCGGCTTATATTCAAAAGATTACAGCAACGTCTTTATCATTGGGAACAAGAGATTAAATAATGCTACTCTCTGCAAGAACGAAGAAGAATTACTAGAGAAGTTTAAGGAAGAAGTCCTAAAGCTAGATCCAGATGTTCTCACTGGCTGGAATATGATTGATTTTGATTTAAAATATCTGCAGGATAAGTTCAAAAAACACAAGATAGACTTTAACCTAGGCAGGGATAATTCCAGCTCAAAGATAAGGATAGAGAAAGACTTCTTCAGAGACAGCAAGGCAGAGATAGCAGGCAGGCAGGTTTTAGATGGTCTACATTTATTAAAAGCATCTTTCATCAAGGTAGAAGATTATAAGCTAAACACAGTAGCATATAAAGTTCTAGGCAAAAGAAAGCTTTTGCAGGGGGATAATCGTCATGAACAAATAGAAGAATATTTTAAAAAAGATCGTCAGAAGCTAGTTGACTATAATCTAGAAGATGCTAAGCTTGTCTATGAGATTATTGAAAAAACAGGAACCTTAGATTTGACAATACAACGCTCTTTACTAACTGGAATGCCATTAGATAGGGTCAATGCTTCTATTGCCTCTCTTGATTCTCTCTATTTGAAAGAAGCCAGAAAAAGAAATCTGGTCTGCCCCACATCAAACTACTCTTCTTCTACAGAAAGAATTACAGGCGGGTATGTTATGGAAGGCAAGCCAGGCATATATGATCATATAGTTGTACTTGATTTCAAGAGCCTATATCCATCTATAATGCGTACATTCAACATAGACCCATCATCGCATATAACAAAAAAGGAAAAAGATTGCATAATAGCCCCAAATGGGGCAATGTTCAGAAATGAAGAGGGGATATTGCCTAAGATAATCCAGGATATGGCAGTACATCGCGAACAAGCTAAAAAAGAAAACAATGAGCTTGCTAGATATGCAATAAAAATTCATCTAAATTCAATGTTTGGAGTATTGGCAAACCCTACTTGTAGGTTCTACAATTTAGACATAGCAAATGCAATTACCCACTTTGGCCAATATTTAATTAAATTAACAGCGCAAAAAATTGAAGAAAAAGGTTATGATGTTATATACGAAGACACAGATTCTGCATTCGTAAATTCTAAAGCCAAGAGTTATGAAGATGCATTGTTGATAGGCAAGCAACTGCAAGACTACATCAACAATTTCTATAAAGATTATATCAAAACGAAATATAAAAGAGAAAGCCATCTAGACTTGCAGTTTGATCGTTGTTTTATTCGTTTTTTAATGCCAAAAATACGTTCTGGAGAAGCAGGTGCAAAAAAGCGTTACGCAGGTTTGTATTTGAAAGATGGAAAAGAAGATATTCTTACTGTGGGAATCGAAAGTGCGCGTAGCGATTGGACAGATGCAGCTCAAAAGTTTCAAATTGAATTGCTAAATAAAATATTCCATAAAGAAGAAGTAACTGAGTTTGTAGCAAAATTCATCAAAGATATTCAAGCAGGAAAATATGATTCTCAATTAGTTTACAGAAAATCAATAAGAAAAGAACTAGAAAAATATACTAAAATTACGCCCCCACACGTGCGAGCGGCTCGGCAATTAGACAAGCTTGAAGGCAACATTATAGAATATTACATAACTGAAGAAGGACCAGAGCCAATACAAAAATTAAAGCACAAGTTAGATTATAATCATTACATAGACAAGCAAATCAGGCCAATAGCTGATATGGTATTAATATTCTTCAATAAAGAATTTGATGATTTGTTGCAAGGAAGCAAGCAGACTAAACTTTTCGAATTCAAATAAAGAAAAGATTTAAATATAACTAAATCTAACTAAATCATATGGCAGAAATAGAAGTAATTGCAAAGAAATGGGGAAGCTCTATAGGTGTAGTTATACCTAAAGATATAGTTGAAAAAGAGCATATTAAAGAGAGAGAAAAGCTCAAGATAGAGATAAAAAAGATGCATAAAGCTAAAGATGTTTTTGGCATGTTAAAAGGTTTGAAAATAAATGCTCAAAAAGCCAAGGACGAGATGCGAAAGGGATGGGATTAACCTACTTCTTTGATAGCTATGCTTTGATAGAGATACTACTGGGCTCATCTAGGTATACAAGGTATATAGAAGAGCCGATAACAATGACAATGCTAAACCTAATAGAGGTAACTTATTACTTCTTAGATAATTTTGGAGAAGGTAAGGCAAGAGAAGTTTGTGAATCTCTTAAAGAGTATGTAGCTGAGGTCTCTAGCGATGATATACTTGCCGCTCTGAAATTTAGGCTAGAAAATAAAAAGAAAAGCCTTTCATATGCAGATTGCCTAGGCTATATTTATGCTAAGCGTAATAACATGCTCTTTTTAACTGGCGATGATGCTTTTAAAGAAATGGCCAATGTCGAGTTTGTTAAATAAGAAGGCTAAGCTTTTTGATTTTTAGAAAAGAAAGCTTTGGCATTTTTATTAAATCCAAGACACCATAAAATTAATAAATAAATCATGGTTCCTATTATTCTAGGTATTACTTCCATGACCTCAGGCTTATCATAAAAAATTGGTTGGGTTAAATAAATCATATATGGGATATATGAAATTATCCCCAAGAGTGAGAAAATAATTACAGATATTCTGCTCCAATTATAATTTTTCCATAAACTATAAGCAAGTGAAATTAAGATTATAAAGACGAGGCCATACCATAAAAAATAAGGAATAAAAACTGATATTAAAAGATTAAGCTCATCTACTATACTGGAAAAAATTGGGCTTAGTAAAAATAGAATATATCTAGTTTTAGAGCCCTCCTGTGAGGAAAATATGAATGGATATATTATCCCTGCAATAGCAACAATATAGATATAAATTGAAATGAGTCGAATGAATAACTTACTTTTATCCATAAGTGTTATACCGCTTTAAAGTTTA
>CAZTDM010000023.1:0-9776 GCA_964611795.1 Candidatus Woesearchaeota archaeon | reverse complement strand
TTCTTGCAGAACCTGGCTAGATTAACAGTAAGCATTCCAGAGCCAGATCCAGCCTCCAGCACAATAGAATTCTTGTCTATTCCAATGTTGGCAAGCAGCCATCCTATATCCTTTGCTATCATTACAGCAGGCCCTCTATTAATCTTCTCAAGATTATCTATAAAGCTGGCATCTAAAACAAGAAACTCTCTTCCTGTATTTGATTTTACCATGCTGCCAGATTCTGCTTTCTTGATGTCTTCCTCGCTTATCCTTCCAAATTGGTTATGCAAATCTCCTTTCTCCCAGTAAAACTTATTGTCTTTGTGAAATAGTATTTTCTTAATCATTTTTCATATATCCTTTTGTAGTTTTTATAGATCTGCTCACTAGCTTCCTCAACACTAATCTTCTTGATCTCAGCTATCTTTCGCAGGCTTTCTATTATAAACCTTGGCTCATTTACCTGAATGTCTTTATGCGGGCTTAAGAATGGCCCATCTGTCTCAGTAGTTATCTGGCTTATATCAGCTATCATTACATTATCCTGCAGCTGCTGTAATCTAACCACATTGGTAGGGATGCTCAATGTCCACCCATTTTTCAGTATTCTTTTTACTAGATGCTGCCTTCCAGCAAAATAATGCATCACAACATTCTTTACCTTATATTCTTCAATAATCTCTATAGTTTCCAGCTCAGCCTGCCTCGAATGAACAATAACAGGCTTCTTTAATTTCTCTGCAAGCTCTAGAAATTCAGCAAAATACTTTTTCTGTCTTTCCTTGTCTTTATTCTCAGGATACTTATTATCTAATCCTACTTCTCCAAGAGCAACAATCTTGTCTTTATTCTTCTTGACCAGCTCAATTATTTTATCAAATGCCTTCTCATCCACGTCTTTTACATAATTTGGATGCAGGCCAAGCGCTGCCCTTACAATATCATGTTTCTTAATCAATTCTAGAACATTAAGATTGCTTTCATAATGAGTTCCGTTGCTGACAATTGCAACAACCCCATCTTTCTTATTCTGCTTGATAAGATTATCAAGATCCTCATAAGTAGCAACTCTGCCTTTCTCTTCATTCTCTAAATGCCTGCTGCTAAAATCCAAATGGCAATGGTCATCTATTATTTTCATAAAAGTCTAGAAAAAAATAAGCTATTTAAGCTTTCACATTCCTCTTCTGCCAAACATATTCTTTATTCCGAACTTCATTCTTATAAATCCTGATTTAGTGGCATCTCTTGTATTCTCCCATGCAACACCTGTTCCATGTCTCGTCTTCAGCCACCATAATGGCTTGTATTTATTTAGGCCGTAAAGTCCTCCTCCAAGTATTACAGCACTCCATATTACCGCAGCAGCTATCCCCCCAATATTTGGTCCGTCAGCCACAGCTAATCCTGTAGGGCCGGCAATTCCTCCCTCTTGCTTTGCTACTTCTTCCGCCCCGTTTAACTTCTTGAAGTCTAAGCCAGCCTTTCCATCTGTTATTTCATTTAGTGTAACAGAAAAGTCAGTCTCACCATCCTCATTTACGTCAATGTTCTTTGTCTCTCCAACCTTTAGTGTTATTGTTTGCGGCGTTGAAGTTATTATTAATGTTACAGAGTCCTCAGTTACCTCTTTAAGCTCTACAGTATGCTCTGTTTTTCCATCAAAGCTTACCGTCAATATACTTGCTTGAAGCTCAGCAAATTGCTTCGTCTCTAATTTAGAGAAATCTAGATTGAATTCTTTTAATTCAATTGTGAATTCCACTTCTGCTTCTTCTTCAGGTTCCGCAGTGCATTTCTGCTTCTCTGTCTTATCTTCAAATCCGCAGTTCTCTATATCTTGACATGTTCTTTCCTGTACTCCGTTGACACACTCACTCCAATCTCCGCACTGCCAGTCAGGTGCACATATTGCTTGTGCCAGATCTGCAGAAGTAGTGCTTGTTGAGCTGCTTGAGCTAGATGTAGTACTTGATGATGCTGCTGTTGTCGAGCTGCTAGAAGTAGAAGTGCTGCTTGTGCCATTGCCTATACTAGTTGTAGTGCTGCTTGTGCCATTGCCTATACTAGTTGTAGTGCTAGAGCTGGTGACCACTGTGCTTGTGCTAGAGCTTGAAGTGCTGCTCGAAGAGCTGCTGGTGCTGGTATCTACAGTAGATGTTGTAGTATGATTGGTAAAACTAATAATCCCATATCTGCAGGCTCCGGCTATGCATGAGTATCCTGCAGGGCAAGGCAAGACTGCAGTATTAACCCCTCCGGAGCTGCAATATCCTTCAACTACCTGCTTATCTCCAGAGCATTGGTCTTCCCAGAATGAATTGCTGTCAGAAGTTACTCCAGAGATATATACATCTTGTCCATTGTCATTATCATTGCACTGCCCGACAGCCTTTCCTGTATATCCTGGCTCAACCAAAAAGAATAAACTAATGACTAATGCTAAAAACACTATAGTTAAAATTGTTATACCTATTTTTTCCTCTTTCATTTAGTTAATATGTAAAAGAGGAATTTTAAATACTTTTCTAAATTAGAACCTATGTTTCCAAGCTTTATTTTTTCGCAAACATTTTTATAAAGAAAGGTTAGTGCGGGGAACAGGATTCGAACCTGCGAAGGCACTAAGCCAATAGCTATCCCTCGAAGATTGTCTTGAGGCTATCCCGTTTGACCGCTCCGGAATCCCCGCATAAGAACCAAGGTTCTTATCAACTCCTCTTTTCTTTTGCTCAAGATTTTTCTAAAAGCTTGTTTAAAAGGCTTTTGTTTATGTCGGCTTTGCACATAAATTAGCATCTGCGCATTTATTATCCTATATGCTATAAGATATATTATTTAGACGCTAGACAAATGACATCTAGACAAACACCTGCCCAGGATTTATAAATAGGAACATCTTAATAATAATTAGTGTCTGTGACACTATCTAAAAGAAGGCTGGAAGGAGAAGGCTTGGGGTTTGCAAACAAACGGGGTCTAAGCTACATGCTTAGATCAGGGGCAATGGCTTTTGCCCAGAAGCTGCTCGTTAGCAATAATGAAGTGGCAAGCACAGATGATGGCAGATTTGTAATCTGCAGTTAATTAATGTGCAAAGCTGATTTATGCCTTTCCTAACAGCTTGTTAACCTGGCTGTAAGGCAGTTCTATAATATCATTGTCCTGCGTTCTTATCCTATATGCAGTCATTTTATTGCCAATTACCTCTCCTTTTATCCCACCAAACTCAACCTTCTCACCATTATGCATTTTGCTGATATTTAGCTTAGCGATGATGTTAGGTATGAACTCGCCAATGTTCAGTGTAATAAGGATTATGGCAAATAACAGTATTACAGCTGTTATGAGCCTATAGATAGCAAGACCTAATCCTATGTAGTTTAAAGCAAGCACTATTCCGAGTATGTAGATACCATATCTTATCAAAGCACCTATAGCTTCCTCAAGCCAAAGCTTTTTTCCTTTTTTCCTGATGAACTTGTTAAGCTCAAACTCATGCAATAATCTCTCTACCAGCTTCCCCCCAACCCTCCCAACAACCAGGCTCAGCACTATAATGACTATAAAGCTAGCTACCCTGACCAATCCCTGTGATAGAACATTAATATCAATTGCCATATACATCCAGGTAATCCTTATTTTAATAAGCTTTCCATACAAAAGTTAATAAATTCTTACCATGCTTGTTTAACAAATGCCAATAAATGCAGGTTATGAATACGCAGAAGCTCAGAAAAAATATGATGGGGCAAATACATTAGATGAAAAACTAAGAGCCTTGGAAGAGATGCTAAGCACGTCCCCAAGTCACAAGGGGGCCCAGGTTCTACGTTCTGACATAAAAAACAAGATATCAAAGCTAAAAGCTTTGCAAGATAAAGAGGCAAAGAAGAAAACAGGTTCGCGTCCAAAATTTGCCATAAAGAAAGAAGGAGCAGCAACCATAGTCATCGTAGGCACAACAAACTCAGGCAAGTCTACATTGCTGGCTAAGCTGACAAATGCCAGGCCAGAGATTGCTTCTTATCCATTTACTACAAGAAAGCCAGAGCAAGGGATCATAGACTATCATGGAATCAAGATCCAATTGATAGAGATTCCGGCAATAGTGCAGGATTTTGCAAAGACAGAAGATGGCCCGGCATTACTAGGAATAATAAAAAGCTCAGATCTTATAATCTTGCTGTTCAACACAGCAGAAGAGAAAAAGATGCTGGATAAAGAGCTGTACAGCATAAACCTCCCCGTCCTTATTCCAGACAGCTTTGACAACCTGCCAGACAAGATCTGGAAGAACCTAAAGATAATAAAGATCTTCACAAAGCAGCCTGGCAAAAAGCCGAATTTCCCGCCGGTTGCATTGAAAAAAAGAGCAACAATACAGGATCTTGCATCTGTCATCCATAAAGACTTCATAAGGAAATTCAAGTTTGCAAGAGTCTGGGGAAATAGCATGAAGCACCAGGGCAGCAATACTGGATTAGATCACAGGCTGGAAGATGATGATATTGTAGAAATACACATGAAATAGTTCTATAAGCCTTACAAATGCAATAAGAAGCTTTAAAAACCAAGTCACTAGTCTTTAGTTCATGTCAGACTACAGTGTATATGTAACCTTTCTTGATAAGGCAGTAAATATAGAAAAGAAGAACAGGAAACACATATTTGGAATTGTAAAAGCAGTAGGCAACACCGCATTGCTTTTAGAGAATGTTGTTTTAGAGAATGGTTCTGATACTGGTAATAATGGAAAAGTTTATTACAGAAAAGGGGAGGATGTGGATTTGTATAAGCTAATAACAGAATCTAAGTCACCATCCCAAACTATAAATTATGAAAACATATGGACATGCTGGCCAGTATTATCTAGGGAAGAGAAAATAAAAAGATACGGCCTTCCAGAAGATACTGATGAGCAACCATAATGCGCATAAGTATATAACATAGAAAAATATAAAAGTATGTTATGCTTTCTTTAGTCTATGCCAATAAAATTCCTTGGGCTAGATGACTTTACAGAAGAAGAGATTTCCACATTAAAAGAGTTGGTAGGCCATCATTACAAGAGGATTAAGCATCATGATATAACAAAGTTTGAGCTTGTAGTGCATGCCAAGAAGCATTTTAAAGGAGGCAAGCCGGATAAATCTATCAAATATTCATTAGTTACCAGGATAGAGGCTCCTAGATTTTTACTGGCTGCTGAAGCTGCAGACTGGAACCTCAGGAAAGTCTGTCACGAAGTCATGGTAAAGCTTGAATCTGAGTTTTCTCATAAATTTAAGTCAAATACAAGCTATTCTAAGCCATACTACAAATGAAGCAGGTAATTCTAGTCAGGAAAGACCTAAAGATGCCTGCTGGCAAGATGTCAGCCCAAGTCTCTCATGCATCTGTCTCAGCAGTATTGAAATCTCCCAAAGATGTTGTAGAAGACTGGGAGAAGCAGGGCATGAAGAAGGTTGTACTTAAGGTAAAGGATGAGAAAGAGCTCTTGCAGTTTGAGAGGCTTGCAAAGAAGAATAAGCTTGTAACATCATTAATCAAGGATCTTGGAAAGACCTTCTTTGAAAAGCCGACAATTACATGTCTTGGAATTGGTCCAGATAAAGAAGATGCTATAGATAAAGTAACTGGCAAATTAAAAATGCTATAATACACATAACTAATTATAGAACTAGGTAACTAATATGAGATGTCCAGTATGCAATAAAGGAGAAATGAAACCAATAAAAGATACAATTAAGGAAGATGGTATAGAGTTTGAAGCTTTTAAATGTTCAAATTGTGGGGAAGAAATTATGGATATGAAACAACTTAGCAATTTAGCTAATAAATACAGAAAATTAAGAAAAGCAAAAGAGATAGTGTTTTCAAAATGGGGGAATAGTATAGCCGTAAGGATACCTAGTGAGATAATAGAAGAATATAAAATCAAATCAGGTGGGTTAGGTATATTGACGAAAGATAAGTATGGAATAAAAATTATTCCAAGTGTTGATCATAAATCCAGTAAATGAAAGGAAAAGAGAAAAATTAAACTTCGATATATAATTCAACAGCCTCTTTAAGGTTCTTTATAGCTTCCTCTACAGTATAACCCTGGCTAACAACATCCAGTTCGGGGCACAAAGCTACAAATTGCTTTTCTCCTTTCTTGATAATGGCTGTAAAAGATTTCATATAGCTATATTGATTTTATGTTTTAAAAATCTTTCTAATTGAGAATTTTAGCATCCCTAAGCATCTTCTGCAATTCTCCAGAAGCATACATCTCTTCTGTTATATCGCATCCGCCTATCAAAGTTCCCTTGATAAATACTTGAGGTGTAGTCGGCCATCCAGTCATCTCTACTAATGTTGGCTTAATCATGACATCATCGAATATATTTACAGACTTATATTTTACTCCAAGCTCATTCAACATGTAAACAACCTTGGCAGAAAATCCGCATAATGGCTGGCTAGGAGTCCCCTTGATAAACACAGTAACATCATTATGCGCAATAGCTTCTCTTATCATTTCTTTAATCAGAACCTTAGGTTCCGATACCTCCTTTCTTTCCTTAACTGCTTCTTCAGAATTTTCTTTCCGAGGTTTCTTTTCTAAAGAAAGCTCTGTGTGTATGACAACAGCATGCATATTCTTCCTTAATTCTTTGATAGAATCATGTATCATCTTGTGCTGCTCTACCAGGCTTTTTCCCTTGAAACTATCAGATTTTACTGTAATCTCATAATGCTGGCCATCTTTTGTAGTGTTGGTCACACTAGCCTTGCTGCCCGGAATAGCCTTCTCTATCGCTTGTTTAACCTTGCTTGTTTCTATCATAGTTTATCTACCTGAATTAGCATTTAAAAACTTAACTGTATCAATATGCTGTGTTATAGCAGATTTTACATCTTTTGCTACCTCTTCCAGGCTCCTATTTGCGTCTATTACTATGTCTGCTGCATCTTCATATAAAGCTGAGTAGTGCCTGTAAGTTGGCAGTATAATCTTATGGAAATACTCATCTGTGTATATTACATCTCTTTCCTGCCTTCTTTTTTTGATTGTCTCTTCATCAGCTTCCAAGTATAATCTTAAATCTAAAATAGTCTTTATCCTGGCATCATAGAATGCATGATATCCTTCTACCAATACTACATTTCCATGCTCTATTACTTTTTCTCCCACAACAGCATCTTTTGACTTTGAAAACTTTGGTATTGTAACATCGTTTCCTGATTTAAGGATGTAAAGTGCTAAAAAAGCAGAGTCAAAATCTGTGCAGTCTGGTTGCTCCATATCTGCATATCCTAGAACTCTGCTATAGCTGTCTCTGCCTTTGAAGAAATTATCCAATGCCAGATGCCTGTAATCTTCATTCTCTCTTTCTAATTTCTTGCATATAGTGCTTTTCCCAGTTCCAGTAGCTCCGCATATCCCTATTAGAGATGTCATGCTATATTATTGTCTGCAAAATTTAAAAACTTAACTGAAAGTAGCCTTTACTCTCTTGCTTCTGTTCCAGTATATTATCCATAGAGTAGATATTATCAAATTAGCCGTAAAATTGCCTAGTTGCACTCCTTGTATAGAAGGCATGGGCAATAATCCCACAAAGATGCTTATCAGCATAGCAGCTATATTCCATAATTTTGCTTTCTTGCTCCTTGTAAACAGCAAGTATAATGCATATGCTATAACTGCAATTACTATTAGAAATACATTAGTAACATATATAAACCATCTTTTCAGCTAACAATCCTGTAGACGACCATAGTGGGCATGTCACACCCGAACCCGTTTGATCTCGGCAGTTAAGATGCCCTACGTTCCAAGTGGTACTTGCCTTCCGGTAGGGAAGCTTGGAAAGTTGTCTCACCTAAACTTTTAAGAAAAGTTTAATCAAAATTAATTTTATAAGATACAACACAAATCTTATAAAAAGCTATATCTCTAGCTTATACATGCCAATTAACCCAAATGAGATTAAAGAAAATGCAGATAATCTGATAATAGATCCTCATTTTGTGATTAGACTTAAAAAAAGAAACATAAGTCTTGATGAAGTAAAATATCAGCTAAAATATAAGATTCCTGAAATCTTAGAAGTAGATACAAACAAATATAAGTTGCTTTATCAATTAGAAAAGGGAAGGTATGTTGGTTTATATGTAACTAAGGTTCCCAAAGGTTTAAAAATGCTTACAGTCTTTATCGAATATAGAGGAATAAAATGAAAGATTTAGAAGGAAAGGGAAGAATAGATTATAATTATGCAGAGGATATTCTCTATTTCTATTTAGATAAAACAAAATTAAAAGATGAGCTTATATATGATTATTAGTTTGACTTGGGTGGGTTTATCATAGACGTAGATAAAGACAAGCATGTGATAGGCATGGAACTATTAGATGCATCAAAGAAACTAAATGTCAAGAAACTTCTTCTTAATTTTATCAAAAAAGGAGAATTTCAAGCTAAGGTAGAAAAGAATATAATCTCCATATCTTTTTCTTTCGTATCAATAATAAGAAATAAACCTGAGCAAATAGTAACTTCTAATATGGAAAGATTGAATACATTTAATCTACAAGAATCTGGTCTAAAATTAGAAGTTATGCCTGTAAGGTAAATTAGTTTATCGATTGTACTTCTTCTGTTGGTGTTTTAAGAAAAGTTTACTCTCTCAAAAGCTTAAAAGCATGCGTCCATTTGTTAGTCATCAGGCCATGTGTTATTACAGTCATTGCTATAGCTTCTAATAGATATGCCTGCTCAATTCCGCCGATGTCTATGGTGTTCCATCCCCAGTTCTTTGCAATGGTCATAACAGTTTCTTTAGCTTCCTTATCATTTCCTGCAAATATCATATCGGCAGTTCCTTCCTTCAATTTAGGGTTAGCCATCGTATAAGAAGGAACCATGTTGAAAGCCTTAACTACCTTGGCCTTAGGCAGCCATTTCTGCACCTGCCATCCTGCAGATTTAGGATAAGCAAGAGCCATCTTAGGCATCTCTCCTTCTTTCTCAAATAATAATGGATTAGTAACATCAATTACTGCTTTATTTTTGAAATATCTCTTCCCAGCAAGCTTGATAGCATCCTTTGTTCCATCCCATTTTGTAGCAAGTACAACAATCTCTCCAAACTTTGCAGCATCTTTAAAGCTGCCAACGCTTGCGTTCTCTCCAGCACTCTTCTTCCATTCTTCTAATTTAGCAGGGTCTCTTGTTCCAATCTTTACCTTATATCCAGATTTCAAAAATCCAAGTGCAAGCTGCTGTCCGACAGTGCCTGATCCAAGAATGCCTATTTTATTTGCCATAAAAATCCTATAATTTTAGCCTATTTAAATCTATCTTTCAAGCTCTCTCCATCTTTGTGCCTGTGCAATAAGGCTTGATGGATATTCCAAAATAACTTCATTTATGTTTCCAGAATCATCCCTGGCCAATTTTGGTTCAGGCATCAGAAATGCATAAGCCTCAGGCATATTCAGTCTTTTGTAGATTACAAATCTGGCTTCTTCATTTTGTCTTATCTTTCTTCCTTGAGAATGTTTTAGTCTTTTCTCTATCAAATTTCTCCAAAAAATCTAGATAAAATTTATTTTCTTTTACTAATCTATCTATTTCTTTATGCATCTTTCCACCAATATATTGATAGTTTTAATATCTGTAATATTTTCTCTTGCTATTCTTATTATTAACTTTGTCAAAGTATCTTTATAAACTTGTATGTTTGATCTTTCAAATATCAGTAAATGCAACAATGAGCATGTATTACTTTCATACT
>CAZTDM010000022.1:0-9873 GCA_964611795.1 Candidatus Woesearchaeota archaeon | reverse complement strand
CAAAACTTTTAAGATAGAAACATGATCAATCTTGCTGAACTCAACCATTTCACATTTTTGTATTAACACTGACAGTTTCTCTTGCCATGGATCATTTGCAGTAAGTATTATCGGCACGTTGCTGCCATCTATAATGCTGGAGATCTCTTGTACCCCTCCCCTGTCTTCATTTCCCGCCAGTCCATCTGCTTCATCTATCAATATTAATTTACCATTACTAAACAAGCTTTTCTGTTCGTTTGCATTCCTTACTATATTGGAGATTCCTTCCTTGTTCCTGTAGTCAGATGCATTTATCTCAACGATATCTAACCCAAGCTCATTTGCAAGAGCATGCACGCTGCATGTCTTCCCACATCCACCAGGTCCATATAGCAAAATTGCTTTCTTCCTTGGTTTTCTTATAACAAAAGATTTCAATTTAGTTATAGCAGTATTATTTGAAACCAATTCACTTAGCTTTCTAGGCCTATACTTCTCAACAAATAGTTTATTTTCCATTGTTTTAGATATTAATTATGATATAAATGTCATAAGTTTCATACTATTATTCCCAATGCTTTTAATAATAAATAGATTATATATGCCCCTATTATAAGTTTTGCAATATCTAATAAAATTTTCGAATTAATTTGTCCTTTTTTTATCATTTTTGATCTTCTCTTTCAAATGTTTAACATCCGACTTTAAATCTATTATATCTCTATGAATATCAATTTTTTCATTTAATTTCTTTATATCTAATTGAATGTTCTCCATATCAGAATTGAATCTAGCAAGTATTAATATTATAATAATTACTAATGTGCCTATAACTAGTTGGCTTCGATATTCTTCTTTTATTATCCCAATAACCATGCTTACAATACCCAATACCAAAAATAATACATCCCATGATTTTTTATTTTCCATTTTTCACAAAGTAAGCAATCAGGCTTTCTAGCTGTATGAACTCATCGCTCCCCTCTACCATCCTGAACTCAATCTCTCCACATTTGTCAACAAGCTCTACCTTCACACTATCTTCTATCTCTAGCCCCCAAATCTCCTTTTGTATTTGCTTGACTATGTCTATTCCGCTTAAGCCATATTTTAACATAATATCTAGCAGCATGTCCCTTGCCTTAAGGAAATTGCCCTTAATTGCAATTCCTAGTACTTCTTTCACCTCTTTAGGTCTTGCTGCGCTTACTAGATTGTAAATAACATCATCATCTATCTTCTTGCTTATTACACTGCAGCTCTGCAATATGTTTTCCAGCTTCCTGACATCTCCATCACTCACTGTATATAATGTTTTTAATGACTTACTGTCAATGTCTAATTTCTCATTTTTAGCTATCATCTTTACTATTTCTGTTACCTGGCTTTCTTCCAGAGGTTTAAACCTGAAAACAGCACATCTTGACTGTATAGGATCAATTATCTTGCTTGAATAATTGCAGCTTAAAATAAACCTGCAGCTATTTGCGTAGTTCTCCATAGTCCTTCTTAATGCCTGCTGCGCTTCTCTTGTCAGGCTATCGCATTCATCTAAGTATATTATCTTAAAAGGAACATCGCTTATTGCCATGGTTCTGGCAAAGTCTTTTACCTTGTTCCTAATAACATCTATTCCACGTTCATCGCTATTATGTAGTAATACTGGCATAGTCCCACCCCAGAAATTTTGTGATTCTGGGACAGAAACGTCATAAACATAATCTTCATATCTTTCTCTTTTAATATCGGTAATTGCAACAACAGAAATATCAGAGGCTACTAATTCACTTAATCTTTTATATCTTTTATTATAATAATTATTTTTTTTATAAAACCCAAGTAAATTTTTGGCTACAGTTTTTCTGATTCTTTTACACCGTTTTCCATATAAATGGTGTCTTAATTGGTAAGTTTTGCCTAATTTTCTTGCTAGTTTTTCAAAAATACTAGCTGGTAAAAGCTCAGATTTTATATAACTAAACTTCTTGTTTTTCCAGATTATTCTGGCTTCGCTATCAAAATAAGATGTCTCTAAGCCAGACAATCTGCCTAACCAGACAGTATCTACTAGACATTCTTTAGATCTTGAACTAATCCTAGCTACGCCCTTCCATTTTCCACATCCATCTCCGTCAAAATAACCTCTTAAAAATGATTTTCTTGAATTTATTGAAGATTCAAACATGAAATATGGAATTCTCTTGCTCCAGGCGTATAATCTGTCTGAATGCTCATTGTAAAAATTATCTCTAAAGAATTTTGTCAATTGTGTATTTAATAATCTATATTGAATACTACAGGCATTTTTATTTCTCGATCTGCTCTTAAAACCGCTATAACCATATGCTATATGAGAATTTATATTGAATCTGTCCTTATATATAGAAAATAACTTATTACCCATAGATAATTCTTTAGGGTAATTTAGTGTAAATATTGCCTGCCCTCCACTTTTATTTGAATTTAAAGAAGTGCACCCCTCGGCAGTATATAATCCAAATGACCATGACATATCTTCATCCAATGGCAGATAATCTAGATTAAACCTAAATTTAGGATTTTTAATAATACCACTTCTTAATTTAATGTACTCTTTAGATTTATATTTTGTAATATCTAAATTTTTTTTGTTACCATTATATTCTGTTTTAAATGTAATTAATAAATCTCCCTTTCTCAAATTTTTAGCTTCTTTGCTTACAATATTTCCATCTTCGTTAATGACCATTAAAGAATGACTTAAACTTGTTTTTAATTTCCCGCCCTCATATTTTATATTTACAATTTCGTCAACGAAATGTCTAAAAATATAATCCACTTTTAAAAATTCTATTTTTTTATTTTTGTTAAGAGACAAAATATTTATATCATTTACCTTAACTCTTTTTTCTCCCTTAGGCGAAAAATATTTATTAGACAAATATCCAAAATTGGTTCTTTTTATTTTTCCACTTTCTTTTATTAAAATTGGTGTATCTCCTGTAACACTAGAATTTAACTCAAGAAAATTATCCCTCCAGCTATCTCCAAAAAGTTTTTTAGCAATGACTAGTTCCAAGCTAGTCTTTCCGGTGCCTGGCGGACCTGCAAAAAGTAAGTGTGGCATATTCCTCTGTTTGACAAAAGCTTCAGCCTTTTCCACTATCTTTCCCTGACCTTTAATATCATCGAAATTACTAGGCCTATACTTTTCAGTCCAAATGCTTGTCTCTTGCATATGCTACTTTATCTTAAGTTCCTTTATATAGATTTATATTTTGTAAAAATACAATATTCTACAATACAACAATATTCTACAATATATTTATAAAGATGCAACGTATCAATTCTAGTGATAAATGCCAAAGAAAGTATCTGAAATAGAATCCTTGCCAGAGGAAAAAGCATATTTTCTTAGAGGCAAGATTCTAGAATTTCTAAGAAAGAATCCAGGACTCGCTTACACATTAAAAGAAATCTTCAACTATTTTCTAGAGCTAGACAGGAAATCTGACCAAAGATATCAAAAGAACAAATCAATTCTTTATCATCTAATCTATGGTTATCTTCGTGAATTCAAACTCAAAAAACTAGTTGTCCATAAGGGAAATTACTACTACTATAGTCAGGAGGCATCTTCTAAGCATGTTAAGAAATAGGCAGATTGCTAAACTGAAAGAGAACATAAGAAAATGCGAGGAATACAAGGTAAGGGTAGCTAAGGCTGTAGGAATGTTAAGGTTGCAGTATGCAGCAGGCAGGATAGCAAAAGAAGAACATGATAAGAAACTGTCTAAGATATTGGAAGGTAAATCTGTTGATTATTGGAATGATTACTATGATGGATTGATATCTGAATACAATTCAAAGATTTCCTCTGTAAGGAAGAGATATTCATACTCTATATTTACTGTCTTGCTGCTAGCAGTATCTCTGGTTGTTTTAATGAATCTTGGGCAATTTACTGGTAAGGTTACATATAATGGGGCATCTCAACAAGGATACATTGACCGTGGAGGCGCGTGCAATTATGGGACAGCTGGACTAATAATAGACACTTCAACAGATGACTCGGTGTACTTTAGCCAGGGCCCATTCAATGGGGCATATTCAACAGCGTTTGATTGGCAAACAGGAAGAGACATCATCTATGTTGATCTAGGGCCAGTAACAGAAGCAAGATCAGATATGCAAAGTATAACAGTTATATGGAACGGAAGGTTCTCAAAGGGTACTGGAACAGGGAAGCCACCTACAGACGTTGGAATAGCCTGGTATAATTGGGTTGATGGCTCTTGGACACAATACGACCAGGGAATAGTCTCACAATCAGAAAAAACAAGTACGATAACAATTACAGATCCATTACTTATACAATCAATAGTCAGCGCAGAGACAAATGGTTATGTAAGGATTGGGTTCCAGGCGATGGGAACAAAAACACAATGCAACTCTTTAGTATTGACTGATCTATCTTCTTCAGCGATAGTTATACAAGCCAGGCCAACCACCACAAGCACATCCACCTCAACAACTTCAACAACATCCACCACATCAACCTCTTCTTCAACCAGCTCCTCAACAACTGTAAGCACCTCAACCTCCTCCACATCTTTGTCCACCTCTACATCTACAACTTCAACTGTATTACCTTCCCAACCAGGTCAAGTACTGGTGACTATAGGTGCTACATTAGGGATTACTGTAGATGCAGTTTATAGCACATCTAACTTCGACACACTGGCAATAGGGACTAGTGATGATACATTAGATAATAATCCATTGCCGATTATGATAAGAAATGAAGGTTCTGTTCTTGCAGATGTTCAAATAGCAGCAACAGACCTATGGTCTGGGACAAGCAGGCAGCCATCAGACTATAGGTTTTCAATAGATGTTCCCGACCCATCTGTCTTTATACTAACAGAAACAGGTCAGCCAGCAGATTCATGTAGCCCGCTGCAATGCTTTAATGCAGCTGGAACAATCTTATCTCCAACAAACATGCCAATCTCTCCAGCCCTGCCTGCAAATGCAATAAACAACTTAGACTTTTCAGATACAAATGATGAAGCAGAAATAAACATCTATATACATGTTCCAAATGATGAGCCTGCAGGAAGCAAAGCATCTACTCTAACAATAATTGGAGTAGATGCATCAACATTTTAATTTATTTTTTTGATTAAACTTTTTTAAAAGTTTATACCGAAAATTATTTATATATGGCTAAGAGTAAATAACTGTAAAAAGGTGATTAAAGTAGCAAATAAATTGTTAGCATCTCCAGGAACTTTAGTAATCATATTAGTAATAGTATTAGTTTTATCTGTATTAATAACTTTATTAGTTTCTAATTTTATTCTTAAACCAGAGGTAAAACAAGGGTCGCAGTCTCAAGGAGTAGTTACTGTCATAGTTGCTCCTAAAGAAAGCCAAGACCAAGGTGTTGTAACTGTAATAGTTGGAGGAAAAAATGGCTAAGAATCTTTCTTTAAATATGATTATTGTAACTGTATTTATAGTTGCTTTATTTGGAGTATTTGTTACATTATTCAGCACAAATAGCATAGCCCAGATTACCGGAGCTGCAGGTGGGCAAGGATTTGTAAACATAAATGTCCCAAGTGCAATAGGTGTAGAGGTTGATGCAGTTTATGACACTGTTAGTTTTGGTACTTTAACATTAGATGCATCAGACGACACAACAGATAATGTGCCATTGCCATTGCTGATAAGAAATGAAGGTTCTGTTCTTGCAGATGTTCAAATAGCAGCAAACGATATCTGGACATCTCCAAATAGGCTAGCATCTGATTATAGATTCTCAGTTAGTGTTCCTAATCCAGCAGCGCTGACATTAACAGAAACTGGGCAGGCAGCAGATTCTTGCAGTCCAATTGCTTGTTTTGATGCTCCAGGTTCTCTTACATCTGCAACAAATATGCCAATCTCTCCAGCATTGCCTGCAAATGCAATTGACGATCTTCAATTTGCAACTAGCCGTGATGAAGCAGAGCTGGACATTTATCTTCACGTTCCAATAGATGAGCCATTTGGAGCAAAAAGTTCTACAATCACAGTAACAGGTGTTGACTCAGCCACATTCTAAGAATCATAGTGAACAAGATGGTAAGAAAAAGTTTTATTTATCTATTTTTCTATTTTATATTAGTTGCTAATGTAAATGCATTCCTCATCAGCCCTCCAAAGATAGAGGTACAATTCCAGCCAGGACTTACTCAAGAATCTACAATCACTTTGTTTAATAATAGGAGAGAAGATATCAACCTAGAAACTTATGTAAAATATGATTATCTTACGCCAGCAGCATTGCAAGCATTAGACAATAGCATAGTGCTAAACGAATCAATCATCTCTTTCACTTCATCAGAGACGAGCAAAAGCTTCACAGCTACGATAACTCTTCCTAACTCAATACCCGAAGGCCTGCATGATCTAAGGATAGGCGCTGTAGAGGAAGCTGTTGTCGGTGTTGTTGGATCAAGGTCTGCAAATGAGGTAAGGTTATTAATCTTGTATGGCGTAGAAGCTCAACAGCCAGCAACCTCAGTTAGACGTGCAGTTGATGAAGAGTCAAATCTGCCCGGGCAGCCAGCAGCAGGAGGTAGCCAGCAAAGCCCATCTGCCCCAGGGCAAGAATCTCCTATAGCTCAATTATTTACAGTAGAGGTTGTCACTACATTTATTGTGGTGTTTTTGTTCCTTATTCTGCTAATCCTCTTCTATCTGCTAATAAGAAAAAGAAAAGAAGCATTATCGATAGTAAGTCTTGAGACAGATTATAAAAGAGAAGATGAGGGTGTAAAGATAGAAGCTGTAATCAGGAATAAGTCATTTGACATTATTGATGATATCTATCTAGACTTGCAGATAATAGGCAAGGATGCAAATATAATAAAAACAATTAATGTTGGCCCGATAAAGCTCAAACCAGCATCAGAAGGTATTATAACAAGAATATGGGAGGCTAAAGGGGTTAAGTACGGCAATTATGTTGCAAGAGCACTGCTCTATTACCATAAAAATGCTTTAATAAAGCAAAAACAATTCAGCATACCATGAAGAAGCATTTCATTGCTCTAATAATTTGTATAGCAGTTATACTCTCGTTATTTTTTGCAGCATCTAGATCTCAGGTTGTTCAGAAGCAGTATATCCCTATCTTTGTAAAGGTTGCTCCATATGTTGGATTAAGCGTTGATAAGGATAAGCTTCATTTTGGTGCTGTACCTAGGGGTGGAAGTTCAAGAAGAATGATATTCTTGTATAATAATGACACTTATGCAAAATCAGTATCAATAAAAACAACAGGCCAAGCCAGCAAATGGTTAAGGTTATCAGACAATAATTTTAAACTAGCTAGTTATGAGAATAAAACATTGAATGTTACAATGTCTATTCCAAAAGATGCAGAGTATGGCAATTATACGGGAAATCTTATTCTATACTTCAAAAAAGCTTAAATTAATCATTTTTGTTAATTAAATTAACAAATTAGCTATTTTATAAGATTTAAGTTATAATTTTAACATAGAAATATTTATATAATTAATACTGTTAGTCAATTTAACAGATAATGGGTTTATCAGGCAGAAAATTTCGTGAAAAAGAGGGAAATGATAGTTCTAACTATATTCTGTTCTCCTATTCTACTAAGCACCTAAGCAAAACAGACAAGATTAGGTTCTATTATGCTCTCAAAGGCAGAGACGGTAGGTCTGGATTTGTGGCTAGAACAAATAGTAAGCACATTGGCAAAACAGTGCTGCTAGTGCCTGCCGAATTCGATAAAGAAACTCAAGATTTTCTCAATTACTGGAAATGTAAGTTTGAAAGAAGGAGGATAATGCTTTTAGATGACCCGCAAGATTAACCAACGGAAGATAGAACTATGTAAGCAGTACAAAGAGATAGTCAGAAAAACTGCTATAGGGCTAGAAAAGGAATACAAATCAGGCAAGCTTACATATACAGAATACTTCTTCAAGCTAAGCAAAGCCTTGAAGGGCAGAACCCCAGAATCCTGGATTAGCTACTATGACAATTTGATCTATAAGCTAAGCAATAGTGAAAAAGTATCGCATATAATACCTCCAAAAGGAACAAGGCAACACTTCAACTTTACAGAGCATATCATGTTAGTAGTTGCTATAACCTTGATATTATCCTCTGCATTATTGCTGGGAAGCAATTCTATAACTGGCTCTGCAATATTTGATGTGTTCAAACAACCTATGATAGATCTAGCTTACAAAAGCTATAGCCAAGACCAAGAGTTGTTGTTTGCAGTAAATCCAACGTCTGCAGGAGTGTATAAAGAAGTTTATATCTTAAATCAGCAAGGGGTGTACGATACAATCATATTAGATTGTACTACCTTAATCTGCTATGATACTGCAGTAGTCCATAAAGATATTTCACAATATGCTCCGGGAGATTATGAGGTTGCAGTATTTGATTATAGTAAGAATGATTATGTTAAAGCTGGGTTTACAATATTAAGCCAGCAGATTACAGGTTCACAAGCTTCAATAACAACTCACGATTTCATATGTAATAGATGCAGTCCATATAAAGTTCCACCTCTGGCAAGTATTGTTGTTGTATTGGAGGCTGATAACCCAGGCGGATATGTTACATTATCAGATTACTTCCCATCTGACTGGGCAATTGTAAATGCAAGTAACGGCTATATAATTAGATTCAATTCAAGTTATTACAAGATATCCTGGGATGTTGAAACAAACGCTAGCCGATTGACATATTCCTATGTGCTATCTAGCCCCGATAGGACACTACCTCCAACAAAATATGACTTCATAGCGGAAGTTAATGGAATAAAAGATGATTCTTGGCAGGTAATAATCGCAGATCCACCAACACCTACGCTTAATGGAACTATCTCACAACCAGGTTTACAAGAAGTAATACTCGCACCAACACCTACGCTTAATGTTTCAATTTCACAGCCTATAAACTTGCAAATAGTAGCACCTAGAAGTATATTCAACATAACTTCAAAAGTTACATGTCTGACCTTGACATGTGATGCTGTAATGGCAACTCCAAGACTTAATATAACTAGCTTGCAATTCGCAAGACCAGACCAGGATGTTAATGTCAATAGTTGGGATGTTACACCATTATGGAGCAAGATAGATGAAGTATCTCCACCAATCGATACTACTGGTGATAGAATCAACAGCACACCAATATCTGGAGATAGTGCAACTAACATAAGTTTATCTTCTATTTCAGACCCTGCATCATCAACAGGACATATAATAAGAGTAAGATACAGAAGAGCAGGCTTGGCTGGAGGAGGCGGTGGCTGTGGTGGAGGAGGATTATTATTAGGCATAAGATTATTCCAAGGCACTACCAAAATAGTTAATGCAACTTATCCTAACGTGCCATGCACCTTTGCATATGCAAATTATACGCTGACCGCAGGAGAAGCAGACAGCATAACAGACTATAGCAATTTAACATTAATGCTAAAAGGCACTATAATGAATTTTACTATTCCAGTAAGGAAGTTGCAGGTTTCATGGGCAGAACTTAAAGTGCCTGCCAAATCGACATATCCATTTACGCCAATAAATGCAATTAATGGAGAAACGCCATTATCTGTATTATTATCAAGATATGCAAAGAGCATCTGGAACAGAACCTACAATCCAGGCACTACTGACGCAGCCAGATCAATCACAATAGACTCCAGCAACAACATCTATGTAGTCGGAGAGCAAAGCGGTGTCGACTGGAGAGTTATGAAGATAAATGCAACAGGAAAAAGCATCTGGAACAGAACCTACAATCCAGGCACTACCGACGCAGCCAGATCAATCACAATAGACTCCAGCAACAACATCTATGTAGTCGGAG
>CAZTDM010000021.1:7275-9880 GCA_964611795.1 Candidatus Woesearchaeota archaeon | reverse complement strand
TTACGGCTAAGGGTTATCATATTAATATAATTTGCTATGATTCAGGACTGAGCCGGAATATATACTAGAAAAATATATAAGCAATTTGAACAGACAAGAACGATATGAAGATAGGAAAAGATGTCACGTTCAAAACAGAGGACAATGTAAAAATAGCAGCAACACATTATATTGGCAAAGGAAATTGTGTAATATTATTGCATATGCTTTCCAGAGATAGGAGAGACTGGGATAACTTTGCTGTAAAGCTGAATAGCCTTGGATACAATGTACTAGCTATAGACTTAAGAGGCCATGGAGAAAGCGACCTAGATTTCCTGAAGTTTACCAGCACAGATTATAACAACATGGTAAAAGATGTGGCAGCTGCCAAGAAATATCTCAATAAAAGCAAGATATTTGTTATTGGAGCTAGCATTGGAGCTAATGTGGCCTTGAATTATGCTGTTAAGGATAAAGATGTCAAAGGTATAGTCTTATTGTCTCCTGGTGCAGATTATAGGGGCGTAGAGACATTAAAGGCTATAATGAAGTATGACAGGCCTATTATAATTGTTAGCAGCGAGGATGACTTCCAGTCTATAGGAGCTTCCAGGCAATTATACAGCTTTGCTGGAAAGCAAAGAGAGCTGAAAGAATATCAAGATGCTGGGCATGGTACTAATATGTTTGTAAAGCCAGATTTAGCTGATTCTATAATAGATTGGTTGGATAAGTACAAATAAACCTTATTTATTTGGCTGTTTCACTATGACAATACCTTTTTTGAGATTCTTCAATTATCTTATCACATAAAGCTTTATCTTTATTTCCGATTGCAACCCAGTTATAACATGAGTCCCTTTCTTGTTGGAAAGATTTTCTCAAAAAATCACTATCATGTAGGTAGATATCATCTAATTCTTCAGTAATTTGTATCTTGTCACACATCGAAGGATCTCCTAGTGCTTGTCCTACCCTACTATAACATGAATATCTATAAAACTTTGACTTTATTTTATCGCATACTTCAATCTTACGTAAGGTGGCTGATAGGACGGTGTAACAAGCATCGGAATTATTAATATTTCCTTCTTTGACAAGATCGTCACATATACGAATATCTTTAGTCAGTAGCGCTATATCGCTATAGCACTGAATTCTAGGAGTCTCTTCATCAATTTTATCACAGATTTTTACATCATTATTAGCTCTAGCAGCATCCATATAACAACCATACTTTAGATCCTTATGACCTAGGTCTTCACATTGTTTAAAGTTTAAAGCTGATTTGTTACCTGAACAACCACTTGTAAAAAGTAATATGGTTAAAATTATTAAAAAACCGATAGCGTAACTAACGTAATTATTATTATTTTTCGTTTGTTTTTTTATATTCCACATTTTCTCTTTATAGATTGCATAAATTTAATAGAATATTTAAATATACCTATTTCTAGTAGTGTCCTAATAAATTCTCTAAAAGAAAGCTTTAAAACAAGCCTTTTAGAAAAAGCCTTGAGGGAAAAAGAAGAGACGTTTACGAAAGAAAAGGTTTAAAAAAGACTAATAAGACAGGAGGTATCGGAACCTTGGTTCTGATGCCGAGATCGCATAACCTGGTAGTGCGCAGGATTGCTAATCCTGTTTCCGAAAGGATATCTGGGTTCAAATCCCAGTCTCGGCGCTAACCCTTTTAGGAAAATGGTTAATCCAAAATTTTGATCAACCCTTTGTGAAAAGGTTGGCGTTAACGGAAAACAACCTTTTAGAAAAACGTTGACGAAAAGAAAAGTTTAGGTAAAAGTGTAAAATATGTTTTCTAGTCGAGGATTATTTATAAGCCATAATGTTCTCTTAATTACATGACTACATGGAGTCCAAGTGCTTTAAAGAATGCTGCAAGCTGCAGCCTTGCTTTGTTTTATGATAAGGTAATGAAGCTTAAGCCTACTCAGGTTGCTATGTTAGCTGCAGGGGACTTTATCCATGGATTCATAGAGCGTTTTTATAAAGAAGATGGAACACCAGCCTATAAAGATGCTGAGAAATTTTCTAATGCTGCTGTTGGAGGATGGTTTAATTATATTGAGCATAGAGAGGGACAAGGGAATCCAGTAATATGGAAAGATAAAAAAGAAAAGTTTGTTTTTGCAAACAAAATCCAAGAGTCTTGCAGATTATTATATAATAAATACTCTGTTGAATCTCCTCCATTATTGATAGAGTATGAGTATGAATTTGAATACAATGGCAGATTCTATAGTGGTAGGATGGACGAGATAAGAGAAGGCCATGTTATTAGAGATCACAAACATAAGGCATTTGGAGAAGAAAAACCATGGACAATCCCACAGTTAGAGGCAGAAGTCCAGCCAAGGGAATATGCACTGGCTTACTCTGTTTCAGCACATTATTTTGGGTGGTTCAGAGATAAAATCAAATTAAGTGATGAAGAAAGAAAAGAAAATGATAAAGATGAGTTAAGCTTGGTGGAGAAAGTTACTTTTGAATATCAGTTTCTTCAATCTGGAACAATTATCCCTATTAAAGTACCTAGGAGGGCTGTTAGGGACATAGAGCTATTGATTGACGAGTCTGAGCTGAAATTACAAAATAGAGTTGT
>CAZTDM010000021.1:0-7265 GCA_964611795.1 Candidatus Woesearchaeota archaeon | reverse complement strand
TTGTTGCTCCTAATCGAAAGTCCTGCTTTTTCTGCCTTTACAAAGATAAATGCGATGACTATATTGACATTGCGCAAAGCCCTAGTGTTAGCGGTGTTAGACAGTTGAGATTTTTTGAACCAGACCCTAGGACTAACTTGTTTAAGAATTTTATAATAGGAAGAGTTGCTAGGAAAAGGACTAAACTCAGACAGTATAGCCTGAAATTCAAGTAACCCTTTAGAAAAGCGTTAACGGAAAACTTAAACAAAAGACTTTTAAGCTAACGGACAGCTATTTCTCTTATTGCCGGCGAGGCACAATCTGGTAGTGCAGCAGATAAGCCTTTTAGAAAAATGCTTAAGCTAAAAATTAAGACAAAATTAAGAAGTTTTTGGTCAAGCTTTTTAGATAAAAAGGTTGGCTGAGTCTCGAATAAACTTTTAAGAAAAGTTTAATCAAAAAACAAAACTGGATAACTGCCGTCAGAAATGACATCTAGGTTCAAATCCTGGCGCCGGCGTAATGGGAGTAGGTTAAATTTTCACACATTTAGCCTATTTCTCACTTTTTACTTTCTTTATACCATTCACAAAACTTTATTACTTCGTTGACTAATCTATTTTGATTTTTATTATCTGTAAATATAATAAAGATAATTCTGTTTTTTCCAATAAAAACTTCAAATTGGTGCCCATTATATTGATCATATATACACCAATCTGTATAACTCTTTATTTTTTCGCACCCCAAAAAGAGATTAGGAGTAGTCTCATCTTTAGTCAAATAGCCTACGATTCTCTCTATTAACTTTCTAGCATCCTCAGACTTTTCTATAATAAATTGTGTTCTACCATTATTTTTTTTAATTCCATAAAGCTTAGTTTTTTTCATTATTAAACTATAGTTCACAACCTATTTAAACTTTAGCACATTGATAGATTTACGTCCTTTTCAAAAAGTCTGACTTGTGGCGCCGGCGATTTACAAAATGAAAAGAAACATACTATTTGTTTGTTCTGGGAATAAAGATAGAAGCCCAACTGCAGAGAAAATATTTAAGAAAGATCCAAGATTCATAGTAAGATCAGCAGGAATAAATGAAAATGCAAGGCATATTCTTACAGAGAGAATGTTAATGTGGGCAGATTATATTTTTGTAATGACTAAACTGCACAGAAGACAAATCCTTAGTAAGTTCCATAAGCTTGATAAGGGAATTGATAATAAGATTAAATGTTTAGGGATTCCTGACAGATATGATTATATGGATCAAAAGTTAGTAAATCTTATTAAAGTAAAAATACATTCATTTTTTAACCATTAAACCTATTTTATAAACTTTACATTTGGTAAATCTTTAAAGCCATTGTCTCCTGTTAGAAATGATATGCCTAGTTCTCTTGCTATAACATATCCAAGTGCATCAACATAAGATAGTTTTAGTTTACTATTCTGTAGTCTAAATTTTGATGCTTCTTTTATTAAAGGGGGTTCTACATCTATACAATTAGGTAAAAATTTTTCAAAAAATATCTCAGCTTCGCGGTACTTATTTTGTTGTATAAGTATATAATATAGTTCGTAAATATTCATGATAGTTGTTACTACCTCTATCTTTGTTGTGTATTCTTTATAACTTTCCTGGCCTAATACTATAGCAAATAATGCATAGGTGTCAAAAAAGAATGTTTTATTCCCATCCTCTTCTTGCTTCATCTTTTAGTTGCTGGGCAGACTGCTTTAATTTTCCCTTCAGGATTCCAAATACATCTACTAGGTTTGTTTCTTTCTTTATTTTTATGCGGACAGTGTCCCTTGCCCTTAAATTCTCTTCTTTTACAACCTTTCTTGGGACTATAATGGCTAGTGAATCCCCCCACTTTCTTAATTTGGTATCTAGCTCTGCCATATTTATGATATATATCATGATATATATAAATCTTTCTATCAATATCCTGTAAAATGCTCTATTCTTATTCTTGAGTCATCTATCTCCATCTTCTTTAAAAGATCAGCCATTGCATCTACCATTGCTGGCGGGCCGCAGATGTAGAATAATGTCGAGCTAGTTATCTTCGAATTTGCTTTAATCATCTTTTCGTCTATAAATCCTGTCAAGCCATCCCATTTTTCATTGCCTTCATTCACAGTATAAACTATCTTTAGATTTTTATTTTCTTTTTTCCACTCATCAAGGTCTTTCTTGAAAGCAATCTCTTCAGGATTTCTGTTAGCATAGAACAATGTTATTTTTGTAGCCAGTTTCTTATCTGTAGCATATTTCATCATGCATCTAAGAGGGGTTATTCCTATTCCTCCAGAAAGCATTATTGCCGGCTTGCTTTCATCTATAGTAAAGCTTCCATATGGACCCTTTGCTTCTACAATATCTCCTTTCTTTAGAGACTCGAATTTCCTCTTGAATATGCTGTTTGTCTGCCTTGTAGAGATTATTATGATATCCTCTGTCGGAGATGAAGCTATGGAAAATGAACGATCATTGCCTTTAGGGTCTGTAACAGGTAGTTCAACAAGCAAATACTGGCCAGGACGGAAATTCATCTTTGTTTCTGGCTTAAAGTGAACAGAAAAGATAGTTGGAGTTTCTTTTTTTACCTGGATTGTGGATAGCTTCATACCTTTGTTTTAGAAGATCAATTTAAATGCTTTTCCAAAACCCATATAAAGTATATACTTGTTTTGATAGTATAACAGTAAGGTTTATATTTCTATCTGCATTATAATATGGAGAGGGGTTTAGAATGTATTCTTGCCAATATTGTGGGAGGAGAAACGGGAAAAATGCGACTTGCCAAGAGTGTGGGATGATGATGTGCTATAAATGCACTAAGACATGCGAGGACTGCAGCGAGAACTTCTGCATGGAGCATGTGTACAAGCATGAATGCTTGATAATATAGGATTTAACTATAATTATTGGCTAGTATCATTATATTACAATAATCTTTATAAGTGGTGTAATTAGTGAAAGGTGACATGACGATACAGAGCAAGATGATGAAAAAAGGCAGAGAACAGCCACCTATGAAATGGGTTAATCCAGAGACTGGAGAAGTGATGGTTATATCTTATTCTCAGCAATTGCAAAGAGAGAGATTGATGCTTGAGAGAGCTAAATTAAGAGAGTCTGTAAGGAGAAGAAGGCTGCATACTGCTGGCTTAGTCGTTATCATAATTACGCTTATATTCTTGATTTATTCATTTTATAGATTAGACCAGTTAAATGCAATACTTAGATTCTTGACCAAATAACAAGCCTCAACCTTTTAAGAAAACATTGACGAAAAGGGAAAAGCCTTGATGGAAAAGATTTTATACTATAATTTTAAACTAAGTTTATGGTATTAAAAGAGGTGGCAATAACTTTATTATCTTTTTCAGGATTGCTATTTGGTTATCTGCTTGCCAACATTGCCAAGGAAGAAATAAAACCTAGCAGAAAATATCTTATAAAGATAAAGAGATATATTGCTATAATAGCAAGCCTAGCATTGCTTTATTTCTCCTGGAGCAACATAACCATCTTAGCCACTTATGCTGTCGGAATAGTAATAAGCTTTATAATAAAAAAAGAATATTTCTATATTGGATTATTGCTGGCTTTATCTTTTTTTATGCATAATGAAGGGCTTCTTTTTTTCTCTAGCATGTTGTTTATCTATGGATGTTTGTACGGAATACTTGTTGAGAAACAAAAATGGAAGACATTCTATGTAAACTTTTGGCTATTCTTACTGCCTTTCCTGTTGATATGGCTAGAATATCTTGTTGGGAGGAATAGCCAGGTATTTTTGATTGCTTGTATTGTGGCATTAAGCAAGTATTTGGTTATTAGAAGGCCATTTAGGGTTGTCAAATAAGCTTTTAGGAAAAGCTTAAGCAAAACTTCATTAAAAACGCTTATAAATTTATTCTTTATAGATACAGGCATGCTTTACCTGATTGGACTAGGATTACAGGATGAGAAGGACCTAAGCTTGAAGAGCCTAGATATCTTAAGGAAATGCAGCCAGGTTTATCTAGAAGGATATACCTCTAAGCTAAATTTTGATCTAAAAGAGCTTGAAGACATGATTGGCAAGAAGATATTTATCGCCAGCAGAGATATGCTGGAGAATAAGATGGAGGAGTTTATCATTAATGCCAAGAACAAGGACGTGGCATTGCTTGTCGTTGGAGATCCTTTGATGGCAACTACACATAATGTTATGATATTGGAAGCTGAGAAAAAGAAGATAAAAAGTATGGTGATACATAATGCATCTGTGTTAAACGCTATAGCAGACACTGGATTGAGCTTGTATAATTTTGGAAAGATTGTTAGCATACCATTTGAGAATAAAAATGTTACCTCACCTGTTGAGATTGCCAACCTAAACAAGAAACTAGGGATGCATACTCTGTGCTTGTTAGACCTTAAAAATGGAAAGTATATGAGCATAAATGATGGATTAAGGTACCTATTGGATAAGGGATTAAAAGATGAGATGAGCATCGGATGTGCCGGGCTAGGCAGGAAAGAGCAGGAAATTAAGGCTGGGAAGATGAGTGAACTTATTCAGCATAAGTTTAATCAAGAGCCAGGATGCATAATACTGCCTGGAAAGATGCATTTTCTTGAAGAAGAAGCTATTGAAAGATGGAAAATCTAAGCACTAGAAACAGGCTTTGCAGCATTGTTAGAGAGCTAGAGAAAGATTATAAAAAAAACCTTGTAAAGAAATTTGTTGAAACTTACATGATTGATTATAAGGTAGATACAAATTATGAGATACTATCTAGATTTGGAGATGTAATGAACAAATGGAATGGAAGAAAAGTGTATTTTAGCTTAAGGTAGGTTAGGATTCTTCTTTGGATTTGAATATAATGCAGAGGCGAAATCTTCAAATGTTATCTTCTTATCTGATGCATTTATCTTTATATTATATATATAAAATGAAGTTGTAAGATATGTTATGTTCCAGATTGGAATGCTATCTAGTTTCTGCAAGACAATAATCTTCTTATTGGGCTTATAACCCGGATGTTTTTCCTCTAATTCTTTATCAGCTATGCTATATGCTTCTTCCAGATCTACCTTAACCTCGTCAAGCTTCAGCTCTTCAACTTTCTCTCCCTTAAGCTTGAATATTGCTGAGTCAGCCTGCACTAACCTGTCTTTTAAGAACGTGGACATTTTCTTACTGCTTGGCGAGTAGAATGCAAGTTGCCAGCCCTGGGCATCTACTATAAAGAAGCTAGACAAAAAAGCATTTTCATGCTGTGTTTTCCACTTCTTAAATGCATCAGTCTGCTCTAAGTTCTTTAGAATATCTTTTAGTTCACTTAGCATCTTTCTTCTCTATCTTCTCAACAAGTTCTTCCAGGAAATCATCTACTTTAACTCCAAATTTAACTTTCCCATCTAGAGTTCTTATTGCCAAAGTCTTTTTTTCCTGCTCTTTATCGCCAATAACTAAAATTAGAGGGATTTTAGCTAATTGAGCATCTCTAACCTTTCTTGCAATAGTCTCTGACCTGTCATCTAGCTCAGCCCTTATATCTGTATTTTTCAGCTTTTCCAGCACTTCTTCTGCAAACTTAACATTCTTATCAGAGATTGTCAATAGCTTGACCTGTACCGGAGAGAGCCATAGGGGAAGCTTTCCAGAGTAATTCTCCAGCAATAATGCAATGAACCTCTCTAATGATCCTAGGATTGCACGATGTATCATAATGGGACGGTGTTTTTTCCCGTCTTTTCCCTCATATGTAAGCTCAAATCTTTCTGGCATCTGGAAGTCTAGCTGTATTGTTGCCAGCTGCCATGATCTATTCAACGCATCTTTAACTGCAAAGTCTATCTTTGGACCATAGAATGCTCCTTCTCCCTTTGCTATCTTGTAACTTATCTTTTTCTTGTCTAATGCCTCAGCCAAAAGCTTTTCTGCTTCCTTCCATAACTTTTCATCACCCATAGCTTTCTCTGGATGAGTGCTTAGGGCAACATCTAAATCAAAATTAAATACTTTCTTGTAAACATAATTGGCAAAGTCAATTGCATCTAAAAGTTCTTTCCTAAGATCGTCTTCTGTTACAAATATATGTGCATCATCTTGTGAAAACTTCCTTACCCTTGTTAATCCGGAAAGAACTCCTTTTAACTCATTCCTATGCAATGGAGCAAAATCTGCTATTCTTAACGGAAGCTCTCTGTAGCTCCTGATCCTTGATTTGTAGAATACACAATGTGATGGGCAGTTCATAGGCTTGAATGCAAAATCCCTGTTGTCTATCTTTAAGGTAAACATATCATCTTTGAAATGCTGCCAGTGGCCGGAGGTCTCCCATAGTGATTTTTCATATAACAATGGAGTAATAACTTCCTGATAACCTCTTTTTTGATATTCCTTCCTTAAGAAATACAATAGCTCGTTATAGATTATAGCCCCCTTTGGATGGAAAAATGGAGCTCCAGGGCTTAACTCATTAAAGCTTAAAAGATCAAGCTGCTGTCCTAGATTTCTGTGATCTCTAGTTTCTGCCTCTACCAGCATCTTTGCGTAATCATTTAATTCATCTTTACCAAAGAAAGCTGTTCCATATATCCTTGTAAGCATTGGCTTGCTAGAATCTCCCCGCCAATAAGCTCCTGCAATCTTCAACAGCTTAAATGCCTTTATCTTGCCGGTAGATTCTACATGCGGTCCAGCACATAAATCGGTAAAATCTCCATCCTGGTAGAAGGTTATGTCATCATCTTTTAATCCCTTTAGAATCTCTAGCTTATATGGCTGGTTATGAAGCAATTTTTCAGCTTCTTTTCTTGACATCTTAAGCTTCTTGAATTTAATATCTTGGTTGATAATGTGCTGCATCTCTTTTTCTATCTTTGACAAGTCTTCTTCAGTTAGAGTTATGTTACCAATATCATAGTAGAAGCCGGTGTCTATTGGCGGGCCTATTGCTAGATGCGCATTCTGGAATAATTTAAGAACTGCCTGGGCTAGTACATGAGCTGCACTATGCCTTAAAGTCTCTAGCTTATCCATAAGGAAAAAGCGAGAAAGAAACTATTTAAACCTTTTTATCAAAATGCTTATTGGTTAATATTTTGCATAGTATAAGGGGTTACAATAAAGTATTTATATAAGTAACCAGGATATATCTCTATGAAAAAAGAATGGTTGATAATGGTAGTTTTAATTCTATTCACTAGCTTGGTGAAAGCTGAAATAACTCTTGACGGGCCATTCTATAATGCTTATAATCTTGGAGAC
>CAZTDM010000020.1:4320-9909 GCA_964611795.1 Candidatus Woesearchaeota archaeon | reverse complement strand
CGACTTGCTTTCCATTCTTGATATCTACATCACTATACTTTTCCTGTAAGAATGGTATAAGGTCTGTCTGCTCTATAGATCCTTTAGTAACTCCCTGGTCCAATATAGATACAAGCTGCTCCCACCTTCTCTTATCAGGATCTAATAAGCCATCATATTGCCCTATCCTGCTGTTCGCAAGCTTTTCATAGCCAATATACCTATCAGCATCTATCTTCAATTGAGTTAATTGTTTGTTATACTCCTCAGTCTTTCCTCCTGCCTTCAAATAAGTCAATCTTCTTGCATCTTCAGCGCTTAATTTGTTGTATTTGACTAGTGTTCCGACTTGCTCCTGCGTCATTCCATTCTTGCTTGCAAATGCAGCCTGGTCAGTTGTCTTTGTTATGTCTTTTATGCTGCTTAGCTCTTGATTCACTTTCTCTATGTTTGTCTCTGCATTATCGATATCATCTGTTATTCTTCCGGAATTAACATTTATACACTGGTCAAATCCGCCATGTTTTGTCTTGGCGACAGAGCTGGCGCAGTATTCATTCCATCCATTATATGTTTGCCCGTCTACTGTCACTTGATCTTCCTTCATTACCTGTTCTCTTGCCTTGCTCCTGGACAATCCAGAGAAGAATGAGTTCTTCAATGTAAGGTATGCAAAGGTTATCAGGCATAATGCCTTCCATTTCTTAACCAAATCTTCAAGGCTAGCTATTGTGCTGTCAAGCTTCTCCAATCTTTCCTTGGTTTTATTCAGTTCTTTGTCTATCCTCTTAGGAGTAAGTTCTATAGCCCTTTTCTCTATTGGAATGTGCACGCTAAATGTAGACTCACTGTACAATGGAGCGCCTGTTCCTGGTATTATTGTAAACAATGCATATTTCTTCAAGTCTACTCTTACTAGTTTAACACTATGTGAAGGGTCTAATATCTCTGTCCTTCCAGCTGTTATTTCCCTAATTTCTCCTCCAATAGAAGGGACTGTAACTCCGAGTTCATTCATGTATCCAGTTACTGCTTGAACATAGTTTCTAGTTTGTTGATATCCGGGATTTATTTTATTCACTTGATTGCCGCATTCCCAAAAAGTTAATCCTTGGCATACTTGTTCGCTGCTCGGAGCGTTTGCACATTCTCCACCATTATAAGCTGCCACAACATATTTTATTCCTTTAGCTGTTGGCAATGTTGGTCCTTTATAATCTGAATTTGCAGAGCTACAGTCGTTTAATATAACACCAGTGCCAGAGTTACCAAACTCTCTATTAAGCTTTGAAAGATATCTGACACCTGCATCAATATTCGTAGCAGGATTCTTCAATTCTTCACTAGTCTTTCCTGCAGTGCTAGGGAGTACCTGCATGATTCCTACAGCTCCTTTTGGACTTACTGCTGCCTCATTTACATTGCCTCTATGTTCCCACCAGATTATTGCTTTGACTAGATTAACATCAACACCATACTTATTGGCAGAATCAGTTATCAAGCTGTTATAGTCTGCAAGGCCCTGGTTTATTCTATTACCTTCTGAAGTAATTGCTTGATCAGGTACTATAGCAGCAGCTCCAGTATAGCTTTTAGTAACTCTTATCTTATCATCAAACACATCAGTCAATAGCCATTTATAACTCCCTTTGTTATCAGTCATTTCAACATTGGTAATAAGGTCTCCTTTCTCCAAGGTTAAAGTATTCAGCCCTCCATTGATCTCCAATACAGCAATTGGCTTCTGGCTCGTGACATCCTGCCCAGTATCTATGCTTATCAAGCTTAGCTGGATGTTTCTCTCGTAAAGTTCTGCATTGCCCTCGACTATTACAGACTCTCCGCCTAAAATATTTCCAGCTGTTTTCTTGGCAAGCTCATCTAATCTCCTATCGACATCAACATTATTAAACTTCAAATTTTCATCTTTAATGTTCTTGTTATACTCGCTGACTTTCTTATAATACTCAATTGCCTTCTGCCTTGCATCTGCAGCAATTCTAGGGTTGTTTGCTTGTGTATCTGAAATACTTTCATAACTTTTGGCTATGAAATAACTCGACTTAATATTGTAAGGAATGTTATCGTCATCAGATATTTCTTTATATGTCTCTACCTTAGCTAGCTCTGCGATAGCCTTGCAATAATTATCATCAATAAGGCTGCTGCAAGGGTCTTCTCCAGTGGCAATTATCTGCCCGGCATATTCTCTTTTTACCTCAGACTCTTCTCCATTTCTATTTCTCAAGATTAATCTTTCAACAGTTCTTCCGTTTACTGTACCTCTCTCTATTGACTTTACAATCCATTGTGATCCTGGATATATTGTCTGTCCTTCTTTCAGTATCTTATAGCCAATAGTTTCCCCATCTATTGTAAGCTTTACTTTAGCAGTCCTGACTCCTGGCTCAACAACGCCGTCTAATCTAACCCTATACCTGTTTTCCAATAGCTCTCTTCCATAATCCCCTATTATGAATGGCTGGGAAGTTTCCCCAACTCTCAGTGTTTTACCTCTTATTATTGGCCTCAAGCTTCCATCATACAGGTCAAATGTTGCAGAGTCTCCAGTAATCTTCCCAGGCCTGATATAGCCTCTTCTTCCCCAGAAAGAATAATCATCTAATTGCAGGCTTCTCCAGTCATTCTCATTTTTATTTTCTTTTAACAACAAGCTTTCTTCTCCAAAATCAACCAGTCTTTCTGTATAGAACTCTATTCTTGCCATCAAGTCTATGTTTATCCCGCCTGTGTCTCCAAACAAGGTAAAGTCTTCATTGCCAGGCAGCTCGCTTTCTTTCGTCTGCCTGCCCACATCAATAGCCAAAGTGCCAAGGTCGCTAAGGCTTATCTGCCTGTTGCTCGGCCTAATATACCTTACTCCTCTTACAAACCTGCTGGTATTCACGACCCTCACGCTTATGCTTCTTATGGCAGGATCCCCATACAAGGGCTCAATTGCAGGCCTCTTATCGCCCAAGAAGCTTCCTAGAGTATAGCCCTCTAAGAAAGCATAGACAGGGGTGGATGCTACATCATCCAGCATGTTAGAGGTTAGCACAGCCGGCTCATATGATTTGACATTTATAGCTATAGCCTCTCCAAGATTATATCTTTCTCTAGGATCTATAACCTGTTGGTCTTGCGCATAAGCTACAGGGATATAGATATTGCTAATTAGCAAGATTACAATAATCAGCATAGCTATCTTCTTTTTCATCATTCAAACCTCGGATATCTGAATCTTGGATTCTGTGAATTAGTTTCTATATTTTCATATACCTGTGCAAGCCCGTCATAAGTTCCTGGAATATTCTCTACAATAGTATACAATACAATATTATTGGAAAATGCTAGCTCAGCATGTCCGATATCTGCATGGAAGTTTGCACCGCCCTTTATTGCGCTATCTAATGTTGTCCCAGGAACATCTACCTGCCTGCATTCTTCTTTCTTGCTTCCAAATATTCCTAATAACCCATTTGGCACTTCAACGCAGCTCTCTACCTCTCTGCTAGCTATCTGGATGTCCCAGGTGCTGCTGCCTATGACATAAGAGTTAACGCTGTAGCTGCCAGGCATTAGTTTTACCTCTTTGTTGTCTGGCCAGACAGCGCTAGTGCTGTAATCTGGGCTGGTAAACTCAAACACAACCTGCTCTGATTCAAACGGTTGCCTCTCCTGTCCCGTATTCCTATCAATCAGCCTGACATCAAGTTTCTTAGTATACGATGGTTTCAACAATAAGCTAGTCTCAATATCCTGGGTGCTGGAAAATACAGTCTTTCCAGTGCCATATCCTTCTTTCTTACCAATTGCAACACCATTAACGCATCCAGGGAATTCAGCTTGTATCTTTCCAGCTCTATCGCTTGTCCCTATGTTGCATGTTGTTGTGATGCATTTATAGCTGACATCCACATTATCCAATGGAATCAAGCTTCCATCTGGTCTTTCTGTCACAGTATCTATGGTTATCTCTCCACCGTTTCTTATAGTACAGATCTCGTCTGTCTTGACAACCTCTTCCTCGCCCAGCAGGTTTTCTCTTGGCTGGTTATTGTCTATTATAACCTGGGTAGCATACTGGAAGATATAATCTCCATTGCTGAAGGTTACCAATACAGGATACTTTATGTCGTAGACAAAATGATAATCACTGATGCAGAACAAGCTTGTCAAGAACCCTTCAAGGTCATTGCCAGTATCTTGGTTAAGATTCTGTCCCTTCAATAATTCTCCATCGCTTGGTTCAATCTCTAATTGGGTTGGCCAGTCTTTAGAGTATCTGAATCTAATGCTTGCATCCTGATATCTTCCGTCTAATTCCTCGAGCTCAAAATAGCCATTTGCATCATCTGCCAATTGGTAATTGCTGTCCCTTACTCTCAATGCTATTATGTTATCTTGGATAATATCCTTAAGGTCTCTCTCAACCTGGCTCTTGCTCCATATTCTTGGGCTGCAGCTAAAATCTGTATCTGAGTATGGAAGCTCATCATGCACAACAAGCATATCAATTGTCTTCTCTTCTAAGAAATAAGTGTTCTCTTCATTGTCAGCTAACTGCTTAGCAAGGTCGTAAAATCTTCCCAGGGGCTTTTGCACATCAGCATAGTGTTTGTTTATGGTAAGGTCTATGTCTTTATATCTTATAATTATAGGCTGCTCTACAATAACCTCTACATTGTTATCAAGCATCCTGACATCAACGTTGCCTATTCCATTCCTGGTAATATTATATCCTTGATCTTCAAAGCTGCTAAGATCATTTAAGCAGTCATTCAGGTTAACAGTTATATAACTGGAAATGCTCTCCTCAATGTTTTCTTGGTCTGGTATATCAGTTACCCTAACTCCATTCGCTGTCTTGTAGCTCCAGTATGCTACGCTTGCACTGCTGCCCTTGCTCAATTTTAATTTGTTCGAGAATGGGTTTGCCGAGGTACTCGGTAGATTATCCTCTGGCAGTTCTATGTATCCTCCCTGGAATCCCGCCAAGTCTACTGCTTCGTTTGAGACAGTTTCTAGGCAATGGTCTATATACAATTTTACAGGCCTTATTTGGTCCGGGACTATTGCAGCTCTTTCTCTGTCGCTCTGGAAACTAGATCTTATCAGTTGGTTTCTGAAATAGAATGCAGCTCCGACTACAGCAACAATCAGTATTCCAAGTATTATGAATGCTGTTACCTGCCCCTTACGCATTTTTTCCCTCTTTTTTTACCATTACGATCTTATTAGCGCCTATTTTTTTAATCTTAACTAATTTCATCCCCACAAGATCATCAACCAAATCAGAAACTGTCGCATTATTTAGAGAGTAGAATCTTGCAATATCACTAAAATTAACAAATGTTCTATTTTTTATGAACTTAACCAATTCTTCTCTAGATGGTATCCCTAACCTATGGTATCTTCCTTCTCTAATATTTCTAGTCTTTTCTTTATATATATTTTTAATCTCAAAATTAAAGAATTCGCACGCTTCTCTTACATTCTTTGGTAAGATGCTTGCAACCAAAATTGTCCTCAATTTATTTTTGCTAATACCACTTTTTATAAGTCCCATATTATACTTCGCTAACTGGGTAATAACTTTTGTATCAG